>NZ_WMLF01000424.1 GCF_014156695.1 Streptomyces durbertensis
GGCCGACACAGCAAATGTGTTGGAGTACGCGGACGAGGAATCCGTCGTCCAGACCAGGTTCGCCACCACCGTGCTCGCCCTGCTGCGCGCCCACCTGGAGGCGGAGGGCGCCCTGCCCCCCGGCGTCCGCCCCCTCGCCGACGCCGCCCACGACGCCGCGCGGGCCCTCGCCGCACCCCTGCCGGCCGCCGCGCTCGCCGCCGGACAGCTCACCTTCCTCGGCACCGGCTGGTGCCACGGCCTGGCGCAGGAAGCCGCACTCAAGCTCCGCGAGGCCGCGCAGTCCTGGACGGAGGCCTACCCGGCGATGGAGTACCGGCACGGCCCGATCAGCATCACCGGCCCCGGCCGGGTCGCCTGGGTCTTCGGCCCGCTGCCGACCGGCCTCGCCGAGGACGTCTCAACGGTCGGCGGCACACTGGTGGCCGACTCCCAAGTAGGCGCGGTCGACACCGCGTTGGACCCCATGGCCGACCTCGTCCGGGCCCAGCGGCTGGCCGTCGTCCGCGCCGAGGCCGCCGGCCACGACCCGGACCGCCCCCGCAACCTCACCCGCTCCGTCATCCTCGACTCCGCGGCTTCCCGCTAGTCCGATCCGGATTCTCGACCTCGCGGGTGGACCCGGCCGGGAACGCGTACAGCGCGGCGCGGCTTTCCAGCGCCGCGACACGGCAACGACGGACGCGTCGGTCAATGCGCGTTCCGGCCTCCTCCCACGCCGTCCGACTTTCACGCGTTCCGCATTTTTCGCGCCAGCTGTGACCTCCCTGGCCGTCGCGTTCACATGAACAGCGGCACCCGCTCGAGCCCATTTTCATATCATCCATGATGCAATTGACCCATGGCTGCGAAACACCTCGGCGTTTCGCGGCCACAGGAAGTTGCGTTCGTAATATGCAAGCGTCAGGAATAGGCGGTACCGGAAATCCGGCATTCGCTGAACGTGCCACCATCCCCTCAGGAGTTGGCTTGTCGATGACGCTGAATCCCTCTTGTAGCGCGCCTGCTTGGCGCAGAACCTCGGCCTGGATGGCGGCGACGCTCGCTGCGGTACTCGGCGCTGCCGTGGTGGCGGTGACGCCCACGCCGGCGAGTGCGCTCGCCCAGCCCGTGCCACTGGCAACAGCCGACAGCTTCGCGGTCCTGGCGGGCTCGGAGGTGACGAACACCGGACCTACGGTCATCACGGGTGATGTGGGGGTGCATCCGGGAACGGCCATCTCCGGGTTTCCTCCCGGCATCGTGAACGGAACCTTCCACTCCGCGGACGCCGTGGCCGCCGGGGCCAAGAGCGACCTGGTCGCGGCCTACGACAACGCGGCCGGACAGTCCTCGGACGGCGCTCTTCCCCCGGACGCGGGTGGGCTGACGCTCACCCCGGGCGTCTACACGGCGTCGTCCACCCTCGGCCTCACCGGCACGCTCACCCTGGACGGCGAGAACAATCCCGATGCCATCTGGGTCTTCCAGGTCGGTTCGGGCCTGACCACCGCTTCCGCCAGCAACGTAAGCCTCATCAACGGCGCGTCGCCGTGCAACGTGTTCTGGCAGATCGGCAGTTCGGCCACCCTCGGCACCGATTCCGACTTCGTGGGCACGATCATGGCCATGACGTCGATCACCGCCACCACGGGGGCGGACATCATCGGCCGGGCGCTGGCACGTAACGGCGCGGTGACCATGGACACCAACACGATCACGCGACCGGTGTGCAACGGCGGAACGAACGGCGGTACCACCAACGGCGGCGTGATCGCGGGCACGACCGGCGCGACCACCAACGGCGGCGTGATCGCGGGCACGACCGGCGCGACCACCAACGGCGGCGTGATCGCGGGCACGACCGGCGGAACGAACGGCGCCACCACGAACGGCGGGACCACGGGCGGCGTGATCGGCGGCGTCACGACGGGCGGCCTCCTCGGGGGCGGCACCGGCGGAGTTCTCGGGGGAGTACTCGGCGGAGTGACGACGGGTGGCCTCGTCGCCGGCACCACGGGGGCGACCACGGGCGGAGTCATCCCCAAGCCACCGGGCAAGCCGGGTAAGCCGGGACACGGCAAGCCCGGTAAGCCATGGAAGCCGGGTAAGCCCGGCCACGGCGACCACCACGGCAAGCCCGGCCACGGCCACCACGGCAAGCCCGGTCACGACCACGACCACCACGGCAAGCCCGGTCACGACCACGATCACCACGGCAAGCCCGGTCACGACCACGACCACCACGGCAAGCCCGGTCACGACCACCACGGCCACGACAAGCCGGACCACGGCCACAAGCCCGACCACTACGACCACGACCACCCCGACCACCACGACCACCACGGCCACAGGACCCGGTAGCCGGCTCCCCGCGGGCGGGCTGAGCGCAGAGCCAGTCGCCCGCGGGCGCGATGGAGACGTGTGGCGCGCGGTGGACGGTCGAACCGACCGACTCCACCGCGCGCCACGCGCGGAACCGGAAGAACGGCGATGAACAGCAGGACGGAAGGCCGGGTGGGGCCGTGCTGAGCGGTGTCGAGCAAACACGATCGAAGAAGTCGGAGCACTCCGAAGCCGGTTCGGCCGGAAGCGGCCGGAGCGGGAATTCCCCTGGCTCTCACACGGAGCCGGACAGACCGGGTCGTTCACTTCGGGCGGCCACCGGAGCCGCCGTGGTCATCTGCACGGCGGTAGCGCTCGTTCACGTGGCCCTTGTGTTTCTCCACGTGGCACCCGCGAATACCGTTTCTCAGCAGTACAGCAAGCAGATCAACGCGTGGGTCTATCCCGTTTTCGAGCAGAACTGGCGGCTCTTCGCCCCGGACCCGGAGTCGGTCAACCGTGAGATCTCGGCGAGGACCCTGCGCACCGACCCGGACGGCACCGTGCGGGTGAGCGGCTGGTTCGACCTGAGCGGTGTGGACAGAGCCGCGACCGAGCACAACCCCTTCCCGAGCCATACGACCCAGAACATGCTGCGCCGGGCCTGGAGTTCGTACCTCGAAACGCTCGGCGGCGATGACCAGCCTCGCTCCGAGCGGGCCGTGATGGTCCAGCGGTATCTGCGCAACATCGCGGTGGATCGGGTCACCGCCCACCGCGGTGGCTCCTTCGACTCCATCCAACTGCGGGTCATCACGCTGCCTGTCAGCCCACCTGACCAGGCTGGAAGCAGCCGGCCGTCGGGCACTGCCGCCCCCAGGCCCGTGGAGACCCGCTACCTGCCCTGGTGGAAGGTGGCCCCGCATGGCACCGACTGAACCGACCCCGCCCTTGACCACCTCGCACTCGCCGTCACGCTCACCGTCGAAGGACCACACCGTGCCAGCGGGTACCCGCACACCGACGCACCGAGCGCTCGACCGCGTCGCCGAGTTCTTCGCCCTTCTGGTCGAGCGGCCGATCTCCCTGTACGCGGCGGCGGTACTGCGCATCGGCTACGGGCTGCTCTACCTCGTCTTCCTGCTGCGCGAGTTCCCGCACCGTGACGTGATCTGGGGGCCCGGCTCGCCGTGGACTCCCGCGCTGGCGAGGCAGCTCTTCGACGAGACGGGCTGGGTCAGCGTTCTCACCCTGTCCGACAGTAGGGCGTACTTCGAGTTCTGCTACGCGGCGGCCGTCATCACGTCCGCGTTGTTCATGCTCGGCTGGCGGACCAGGGCGGTGTCCGTGCTGTTCGCCGTCGTGGTCGCGTCGTTCCACGCCAGGGCGATCTTCATGACGGACGGTGGGGACAACCTCATCCTGCTCATGGCCGTCTACCTCGTGTTCACCGGCTGTGGCCGGCGCTGGTCCCTTGACGCCCGTAGAGCCAGGCTCCGCGCGGCCGCCGCGCCGGGGGCGAGCCGTCCGCCAGCGGTCGGGCACGCGCCCCGAGGCCGGCTCCGCGACATCCGTCCGAACGTGGTCACCGTCCTCCACAACTGTGGAATGTTCGTCATCGCCGCCCAGGTCTGCATCCTCTACGGGTCGGCGGGCCTTTACAAGGTTCAGGGGAGCACGTGGGGCAACGGGACCGCCCTCCACTACGCCCTGAACCTTCACCTGTTCCAGCCCTGGCCTGCGCTCTCCCGGATGGCCGACGACCACCTGGTTCTGATCGCGGCCGCCTGCTACCTGACGGTCCTGTTGCAGGTCGCCTTCCCCTTTGTCCTCTTCGGCAAGCTCAAGTACCCCGTCCTGGCCATGATGCTGATCATGCACGTGGGCATCGCGGTGCTCATGGGCCTGCCGCTCTTCTCCGCCGCGATGATCGTCGCCGACGCGGTGTTCCTGCCGGACCGCTTCTACCGCGCTCTTGCGCTGCGCTTCCGGCGTGCGATCCGCCGCGCCGGTGCCGACGGAGATGCCGACGGCGGTGAGGCACCGTCCGGCCCCGAAAGGGGACTCGTACCGGCGCAGGCGGTCCACTCGGCCGGCGTCAGCATGAAGAAGGGCGCCGAGCTCACCGAGGCCGGCACGGCCCCGTCCACCCCCTGAACTCGTCGGCTCCGGAAGGAAGGAACCACGCGCGACCCGACGTCGTACCCGGCCCACGGAAGGGCCCCGAGCGGCCGACGGTCGCACAACGGCTCCGGCGTGTACACGCCGGAGCCGCCCTTCCGGTCGGTCGCACGTGAGAGTGCTCCGACCTACTTGCCATACTAAGTCCGTTTTCCTCGTCACTCCACAAGGGCCTGCGATCCCTGTGAAGCGCGACCTCCCCACACCCCGACAC
>NZ_WMLF01000425.1 GCF_014156695.1 Streptomyces durbertensis
GGGCAGGTTCGGACGGGCTGGAATCATACCCTGCTGGGGTATTCGTTGAGGGAAACTGTATACCCCCCGCCCGTATTCCACGCAAGCGTCGCCCCGTGTATCGACAGTTACCCCCCGGGGGTATAGTCGACGGTGTTGAGCGGGTGGGAGTCGCCCGGCAGGCAGCACACGCATCCAGGGAGCGCCATGAGAACCGGACTGAGGGTCACCGCATTCGCCGCCGTGCTGGCCGCCACCTTCGGCGTCGCCTACGGTGCGGGAGCGGTCGTCGATCCGCTGGGCGCCGCACCCGCCGCGGAGTCCGCGCACGGCCGGGACGGCTCCCACGACACGTCCCGGGGCGACGGCCGGCCGTCCGCGTCGGAGGGCGTGGGAGCCCTCGGGGTGAGCGACGGCGGTTACGCCCTCGATCTCGACACTCCGCGCCTGACCGCGGGGGAGCGGGGCGAGTTGCGCTTCACCGTGCGGGACCGGCAAGGCCGTCCGGTGACCGACTACCACGTCGAACACAAGAAGGAACTCCACCTCGTCCTGGTCAGCCGGGACCTCGCGACCTACCGGCACCTCCACCCCGAGCGGGCCGCCGACGGCACCTGGAGCGCCGACGTCCGGCTGCCGCGCGCCGGCGACCACCGTCTCATCGCCGACTTCCGCCCGAAGGCCGGCGACGCCGCGCCCCGCACGCTCGGCGCGGACCTCGCAGTCGCCGGCGACTACCGTCCCCGCCCGCTCGCCGAACCGTCCGCCACGGCGACCGTCGACGACTACACCGTCACCCTCGAGGGTGGACTCACCCCCGGCCGGCCCGGCGAACTCCGGCTGACCGTCAGCCGGGACGGCGCGCCCGTCACCGACCTGGAGCCCTACCTCGGCGCGTACGGCCACCTGGTGGCGGTGCGCGCGGGCGACCTCGGCTATCTGCACGTCCATCCCGGAGGCGGGGCCGACTCCGGCGAAGCCCGTCCAGGTCCCGACGTCGCCTTCACCGCGATCGCGCCCAGCGCAGGCGCCTACCGGCTGTTCCTGGACTTCCGGCACGGCGGCGAGGTCCGCACCGCGTCCCTCACGCTCGATGTCCCGGCCGCCGCGGGCTCCGCGAAGCCGGACCCCGCAGAGCAGCCGGACCCCACCGAGCAGCCGGACGCCGGCCACGACCACTGAACCGGGTGCCGCCGGCTCCGGCGGCACCCGGCGTCGCCGGCCCGCCCGCTCAGCGGGCGCGCAGGGCGGCCAGTACCCGGTCGAGGTCGGCGAGGCGGGGGCGGTTGTGCGGAAGCCTGGCGAGCAGCGCGGCCATGCCGCAGGTGTTCGTCAGCGCGGAGAACACCAGGCCGGCCGCGACCCCGGCGGACAGGAGCTGGAAGGCCGGGTGCACCAGGACGGCGAGCGCCAGGCCGAGCAGCACGAGCGAGCCCGCGGCGAGCCGTACCTGGCGGTCCATCGCCCAGGTGGTCCGCGCCGGTCCGTCGGGGCGCCGCAGCTCGTTCCCCTCGGCGGCCCAGGCGCCGGTGCCGCCGGCGAGGGTGGCGGTGGGGATGTGGTGCTCGGCCAGGACGCGGCAGGCGTTCTCGGAGCGGGCTCCGGACGCGCAGACGACCAGCACGTCCCCGCGCTCGGCGGCGACCCGCAGGTCGGGCAGCGCGCGCGGGAGCTGGTCGAGCGGGATGTTGAGCGCGCCGGGCAGGTGGCCGCTCGCGTATTCGCCGGGCGTGCGGACGTCGATGATCGTCAGCTCGTGCAGCCGGTCGCGGGCTTCGTCGGTCGCCAGTGTGGTGGGTGTGGTCATGCCGGGTGCCATCCTTGTGTCGACGGTGCCCCCCGAGGGAGACTACCATTACCCCTGGGGGTATTTATGAGGAGTTGTGGTGGAACTTGATCTGGCAGGTGCCGAACTCAAGGCGGTGCTCAACCGGCTGCGCCGGGCGCAGGGGCAGATCACCGGCGTGATCCGGATGATCGAGGAGGGACGGGACTGCGAGGAGGTGGTCACCCAGCTCGCCGCCGCGTCACGGGCGCTGGACCGGGCCGGCTTCGCGATCATCGCCACCGGCCTCCAGCAGTGTCTGACCGACATCGAGGGCGATGCCTCCTCCGACGCCGGCCGCGAGGAGACGAAGGCCAGGCTGGAGAAGCTGTTCCTGTCGCTGGCCTGAGCCGCCGGCGGGCGGCCCGGCTCACGCGGCCGTACCCGCCGGGACTCACAGGAGCGTCCCGGCCAGCATGAAGGCGGCCACCGCCAGCAGCACACCCGCGAAGACCCTCCGCAGCGTCGCCGCCGAGACCTTCGCGGCCAGCCGCCTGCCGTCCCACGAGGCGAGCACGGACGCCGCCGTGAACGGCGCCACCACCGCCCAGTCGACTCCCGTGCCGGCGCCCGCCCGCGCGGTGAGCGCGACCAGCGCGTTGACGGTGATGACCAGCAGGCTGGTGCCGATCGCCTGACGCATCCGCACGCCGAGCACCCCGACCAGCGCCGGCACCGCGAGGAAACCGCCCCCGACTCCGAGGAACCCGGTCACGGCCCCGAGTCCCGCCCCGACGCCGGCGGCCTGGAGGGGCTTGGCGCGCTCCGCCGGCGCCGACCGGGCGGGGCGGAGCATCCGCACCGCCGCCGCCGCGGCCACCAGGGCGAACGCGGCCGTGAGCGCGGCGGCCGGCACGGCCCCTGCCGCCGCGCCGGCGACGTAGGCGGGAGCCACGCCCGCCGCGCTGAACAGCGCCGCCGTCCGCCAGGCCACCTGCCCGGCACGGGCGTGCGCGTAGAGCGCGGTCACCGAGGTGGTGGCGACGATGAGCAGTGCCGCCGTCGTGGCGGCCGCCGGAGTGAGGCCCAGCAGGTAGATGAGGGCGGGGACGGCGAGGACGCCGCCCCCGCCGCCCAGTGCCCCGAGCGCCAGCCCGACGACGGCGCCCGCGCCGAGCGCCAGCAGCAGCGCGCTCACGCGGTCGCGTCCGGGACTCCGCGCCGCTCGTGCGCCGCGGCCCACGCGGCGTAGCCGCCGAGCAGGTCGGAAACGTCCGTGAGTCCGCGGTGCCGCAGCAGGCTGGCGGCGATCGACGAGCGGTGCCCGCCCGCGCAGTGCACCACCACCGGCCGGTCGCCGGGGATCTCGCCGACCCTGCCGGGCAGTTCGCCCAGCGGGATGTGCACGGCCCCGTCGAGGTGACCGGCGGCTCCCCGCTCGGCGCAGCCGCGCACGTCGATCACCAGCGGAGGCGTCTCGCCGCCGAGCGCGGCGCGCAGACCGGTCGCGGTGACCCGGCTCGCCGGGGTGACCTCGTCGCCGCCGAACGCGGCCAGGTGGTCGTCGGGGTCGCGCAGATAGCCGGCGAGCCGGTCGAAGCCCACCCGGGCGAGCCGGGTGAAGACCTCGCGCTCACGGTTCTGCGGTGCGACCACGAGGAGTTCGTCCGTGGGGGCGAGCACCGTGCCGACCTGCTCGGCGAAGCGGCCGTCCGCCGGGACGTTGACCGCGCCGCGCAGGTGGCCGGTGGCGAACTCCTGCGGTGTGCGGGCGTCGAGCACCACCGCGCCGGCGGCCCGGAGGGCGGCGAACTCCTCGACCGCCAGCGGACGCGGCGCGGCGGAGGGGTCGTGCAGCTCGCGACGACGCCGGTTGTGGTCCGCGTCGTAGGAGAAGTACTCGGGGGCGGCCGACTGCCCGGCGGTGACCAGGTCCACGAAGGCGTGCCGGCTCATGGGCGCGCACGCGTAGTTGGTGGCGCGCTGGGCGCCGACGGTGGACCACCGTTCGGTCGACAGGTTCTTGCCGCAGGCCGAGCCCGCGCCGTGTGCGGGGAAGACCCGTACCTCGTCCGGCAGGACCATCAGCTTGTGGTGCACGCTGTCGTACAGCATCGCTCCCAGCTCCTCCGCGGTGACTCCGGCGGAGGCGAGCAGGTCCGGGCGGCCGACGTCGCCGATGAACAGGGCGTCCCCGGTGAGGACGCCGTAGGGCACGGCGTCCTCGGCGTGTTCGCGGACGAGGACGCTGACGGACTCGGGGGTGTGCCCGGGCGTCTCGATGATCTCCAGGGTCACGTCGCCCAGGACGATCCGTTCCCCGCCCGCCAGCGCGCGTACCGGGTACTCGGTCACCGCGCGCCGCCCGTAGCCGATCCACGCGCCGGTGCGGGCGGCCAGCTCCAGGTGGCCGGCGACGAAGTCGGCGTGGAAGTGGGTGTTGATGACGCCGACCACGGTGAAGCCGCGGCTCTCGGCGTCGGCGAGGTACTCGGCGACGTCCCGTCGGGGGTCGACGACCACGGCTTTCCCGGTGCCCTCGTCGGCGATCATGTACGACGCCTGGGAGAGGCAGTCGAGGTAGTACTGGGCGAAGAACACGGAACAGACCTCCGTCACGGCGGCTGGACCCCACGTGTCGCGATGGCCCGCGACCGCGGCCACGGACCGCGTCCGCCGGGGACGCCCGGGCGGACCGGACTGCCGTTCATATACGGGTGGGGGTATCGGTTTGCTCACGGTAGCGGCCCTCGAACGTCCTCGTCAAATACCCCCGGGTGTATCTGAACGGGCGCAAACGCGTGGGCGAGCGACACGGCGGCGCTGCTAGCATCGACGTCATGGCACGAGGTATCTGGTCGCAGAAGGTCCGCTCCGCCCGCTGACGGCGGCGCCTTCCTGCTGACTCCACTGCTGCGTTTCCGCTGAGTTCCCGCTTTGAACGCGCGCTC
>NZ_WMLF01000426.1 GCF_014156695.1 Streptomyces durbertensis
CCCCCAGCAGCGTGCTCGCCCACCCCGGCGAGGCGCCGAGCGGGTACAGCAGGAAGCCGCCCACCGCGCCCAGCGCCGCCCCGGCGGCGAGGGAGAACAGGACGGCACGCCGCAGCAGCGGCAGCAGTACGCGCGCTCGCGCCACGGGGTGCGGCAGCAGCCAGTCGACGGTCGCGCCGTCGGGCAGCACCGGGCCGCGCCAACAGGCCCGCCGCGCGGCGACGAGCAGCACGGTCGCGACCAGCACGGGCAGCACGGCCGGCACCGCGGCGAGCACACGCTCCGCGAGCGGCCCGCGCAGGCTGCCGTCCCGCGCCGCCACCCCGGCCGCGAACAGGTACGGCCCCAGCCAGACGAGCCCGGTCAGCAGCGTCGCGTACAGCGCGAGGAGCGTGCCGCGTCGGTCCCGGCGGCGCTGGCCGGCGCGCAGGACGCGCAGATAGGCGAGGGTCAACTCGTCCGCGTCGGCGCGTGCTTCGGAAGTGTTCGGCCCGTAGGGGGAGGGGCCGGTGTCAGCGGTTGTCAACGAGGCGCCCGTCGGTGAGGGCCAGCTGGGTGTCCGCCACGGCGTCGGCCAGCGCGCTGTCGTGGGTGGCGAGCAGGACGGCGGCCCCCCGGTGCCGGGCGGCCTTCAGCCGTCCGGCCAGCTCCCGGCGCGCGCCGGCGTCGAGCCGCTGCTCGGGCTCGTCCAGCAGGAGCAGGGAGTAGGGCCGTACCTCGGTGGTCGCGAGCGCCATGAGCTGCCGCTGCCCCGAGGACAGCTCGTCGGGATACGCCTCGGCGTGGCCGGCGAGCCGGTGGGCGTCGAGGACGTCGTCGACGACGGGCTTGGCCCGGCGGTCGCGGCCGTGCGCCAACGCGACCAGCATCAGGTGTTCGCGGACCGTGAGATCGGGGTAGTGGGCGGCCTGGTCCAGCACGGTCGCGACCTCCGCCCGCCGCCTCGGATGGTCCTCCGCCAGGCATTCGCCGCGGAACAGGACGCTGCCGGCCGCCGGCTCCTCGCGCCCGGCCGCCAGCCGCAGCAGCGTCGACTTGCCGGAGCCGTTCTCGCCGAGCAGTGCCACGCAGCCGCCGGCGCCGACCCGGACGCTCACCCGTTCCAGTACCCGCCGTGCGCCGTAGGACTGGTCGACGTCCCGCAGCAGGAGCACGGTCTCCCGCTCGTTCCCCATCCGGGAACCCTAAGCCCCGGTACCGGTCCGGTGGTCCGGTAGCAGCGACAGCGGAGCCGGCGGCCTTCACCGCCCCACCCGGCTCGCTCACCACCACTCGGTCGCACAGGCGGACGGGTCGCCACGGGGCCTGACGCGCCTCGAACCCCGTACGACTCGTCGCCCCGGCCAGACGGAACATGAACTGGTCGGAGCTTCGCCCCAACCCTCGGCGTTCCTGGCTCGACTTCCGGCGTTCCTGCCGCGAAACCCCACGGAGCCAGCAGTCAGGCGGGAACATGTGCTTGGTGGGTGGCTCGTACGGATGAGGAGTCACCTCGACGCCCATCCGCCCACGGTGAGGAGCCTATGTTGGCACCGAGCGTCCGGGCCTCGCGTCTCCGCGGGCGGACGGGCGTCGCGGCGGTCGGGACGTGGCGGGGAGCGAACCCGGTCTTCCTGGTCCCGACCGGCTCCCCCGATTCCGTGACCTGGCGAGTGGACCTGGTGGAGGTGTTCTGTGCCCGGATTCCCTGGTGGGCGGCGCTACCGTGTGGCAGGCCGAAGAGCCGTGCTCCTCGGGGTCGGTCTGGCGGTTCTCGCCGCGCTGGCGGGCTCCGAGATGTCCGCCGCGCACGCCACGGCCCCCGCCGCGGCCCCGGCGGCGTCGGCGGCCGCGGACGGTCAGGTCGGGAGCCCCGTGGTGACCAGCAGCGGTGACGGGGCGGTGACGGTTCTCATCCGCGGTGCGGACGACCTCGTCTACCGACGGGTGCAAGATCGCGAGCATGGCGGCTGGAGCACATGGACCAGCACCGGCGGCAAGGCGGTGGGCGACCCGGTGACGGCCCACAATCTCGACAAGCGGCCGTCCGTGTTCGTACGGCGGGCCAGCGGTCGGCTGTGGCATCAGAAGCAGGCTGCCGACGGCACCTGGACGGAGTGGGGTGACCTGGGCACCCCGCCGGGCACGACCGCTGCCGGGGCTCCCGTGGTCGTCGCCAACGACAACACGCACAGCGACCCTTCCCCGAACGCCAACGGCGTTGTGCAGGGCAACACCGACGGACGCCTGGAGCTGTTCGTCAGAGGAGCCGACGGACGCCTGTGGCGCCGGGTGCAACGAGCGCCCAACGGCACAGCCTGGAGCAACTGGGAGGCTCTCGGCGGAACGTGGGCGGGCAGCCCCGCGGCAGTGGTCACGGGCGACGGCCGTATCACCGTGTTCGCACGCCGTCCCGACGGGCGTCTGATGCTGAGTGCGCAGAAGCACCCGAGCACTCCCCGCAACCCGCTTCCGGAGGACAACTGGTCGGTCTGGAAGGAGATCGGGACGGGCTACACGGGCAACGTCGCGGTGGCCGCGGTGAGTGGTGAGGACGGCACGAAGTTCCAGGTCTTCGGCAACCGGAGCGACGGCAGGCTGTGGACCCTCGCGCAGTCCGAGCCCAGTACTCCCGGCAAACCGGCCGGCGTGTGGAGGACGGAGCCCGAGCGGCTGGGCCCGGCCGTGCCCGGGCGGCCCGTCGTCACCTCCCACGCCGACGGCCGCCTCGCCGTCTTCAGCGTCGACGCCGAGGACCGCGTCGCCTACCGGACGCAGAGCAGGGCCGCGTCCGACGCCAACCCCAACGGGATCTGGAGAGCGGGCTGGCGGGCCTTGGACAAGCTGAAGGTCAGCTCCGTCACGGTGTCCACCACGCCGCGCGGCGGCCTCCCGGCGTTCGACGTGTTCGCCGTCGGCAAGGGCACCGAGGCTGTCCACCAGCGCTCCCGGCTGGCGGCGGGAAGCAGCGACGGCAGCCGGGAGGACGTCTGGCTCGACTGGGCCGACCTCGCCCCCGTCGGCTCCGGGGTGTGCGCCGGCCCCGGCACCCTGGACTGCCTGACGATCGAGAACAGCACTCTGGAGAACGCCCTGAGCCTGGAGAGCATCCTCAGCCCCGACAGCTATGTCACGCGCAGTTGGGGAGGCTCGCTTCCCTGGCAGAAGTGGGCGCTGCGCCCGACGGGGGACGCCAGCGCGGCGGTCAGCATCGTCAGCGTGTACCACGAGGACAAGTGCATCGACGAGGCCGGCCTCTGGGGCGCGCTGGACCCCCGTCACCTGCGGCTCGCCGACTGCGATCCGCAGCGCACCGAGCAGCAGTGGTACATCGAACCGGTCCTGCCCGCGAACGCCGACAAGGCCACGGCCAGGGCGACCGACTTCCGCATCCGCCACCGTGCCAACCCTCGCCACTGCCTCACGGCTCTGGCCGAGGACGTCTGGCCGCACACCGCCGCACGGGTGGAGCGGATCGCGTGCGACACCTCCTCGGACAACGACCACAACACCTGGAAGCTCGGCAGCGGTGGCGCCCTCGCGCACGGAGTCCTTGCCGTCGCCCTCCAGCAGGCCGCCGAGCGGTGCGCGCGGAACCCTGACAAGAACGCCTGTACGTTCGTCCCGCTGGAGACCCCTCCCGCCTACCAGGCCGCGGGGGGCTGCGTAGCCGGACGCGTGCTCTACAACGACAGCCCCGACCGCGACGCCGAGTACTACATCAACTGGTCGCGCACCACCGGCACCCAGGTGTCGTTCGGTGGCAGCCTGGGCTTCTCGGCCGAGGCCTTCTCCGCCTCGATCAACGCCTCCTTCACCTGGATCCAGGAAACTTCCACGGGGGAGCAGGTGCAGGTCCACGTGCCACCGAAGGAGTTCGGCTGGGTCGAGAACGCCCCCGTCATGCGTGAGACGATCGGATACTGGAAGATCACCCTGGACGGGCACTCCTGGACCGTCCCCGGGAGAAACATCTCCTACGCCAAGGACGGCACCAACGGTGTCCTGAGCATCAACGTCGCCAAGACGTCCAAGACCCCACCGCACGGCGGACACTGCGGCTGACGGGACCGAACCGAAAGCCGGTACCGGGAGGCGGAGGGGTACGAGGTGAGGACCGCGAGGCCCAGGGGCGCACCGACCGCGTCCCCCGACCCTTTCGCCCTGGTCGCACCAGAGACCCCGTCCCCGCTCCCGACCGGGCCCGCCGGGAGAGCCGCGGAACCAGACGGGGTGCGCTAGGTGCCGGCGGCCGGCCCTCCGGCGTCCAGTTCGCGTACCAGGCGGCGGGGTGCGGCCAGGCGGTAGCCGTCGGTCACCAGCTCGGCGACCTCGGTCCAGTCGGCGTCCGCCAGTCGCATGCCGACCCAGCCGCGCGGGCCGAGGTAGGGCGGCTTGAAGAAGCGGTCCGGCGCGGAGGCCACCAGCTCCGACTGGTCCTCCGCGGTGGCCTTGATCCACAGCTCCGGGCCCCGGGTGTCGACGTACATCACGAAGGACTTGCCGCGCACCTTGAAGCTGGGGTGGTGGACGGAGACGCCCTCGACGGACTCGGGCAGCGGCGCGCAGACCGCGCGCAGGCGGTCCAGCGGGCTCGGGATCCCACTCATCGCCCCAGGCTAGCCGGAACCGGCGTCCCCGCGCGGGTGCCCGACGGGTGGCGGACGGGTGGCGGACGGGTGGAGCGGGGTGAGGG
>NZ_WMLF01000427.1 GCF_014156695.1 Streptomyces durbertensis
GCGCAGACGGCCGGGCCAGGCCAGCCCGCCCGTTCCGCACCCCAGCCCTGATCAGCCCCGGCCCGGGGCCCTGAGTCCACGAAGGAAGACCTCATGCTGCGCATCGCCGTCCCCAACAAGGGTTCACTGTCGGAGCCTGCGTCGGAGATGCTGCATGAGGCCGGCTACCGGCAGCGCAAGGACCGCCGGGAGCTGGTCCTCGTCGACGCCGCCAACGAGGTCGAGTTCTTCTTCCTGCGTCCGCGTGACATCGCGGTCTACGTCGGCTCCGGCAAGCTCGACATCGGCATCACCGGCCGTGACCTGCTGCTCGACTCCGGAGCGGACGCCGAGGAGATCCTGCGGCTGGGCTTCGCCTCCTCCACCTTCCGGTACGCCACCCGCCCCGGCACCGCGCAGCACGTCAGCGAGTTCGGCGGCATGACCGTGGCCACCTCCTTCCCGGGCCTGGTGGCCGCCCACCTCGCCGAGCAGGGCGTGGACGCCTCCGTCGTCCGGCTCGACGGCGCGGTCGAGACCGCGATCCAGCTCGGCGTCGCGGAGGTCATCGCCGACGTCGTGGAGACCGGTACGACGCTGCGCAATGCCGGTCTGGAGATCATCAGCGAGCCGATCCTGGAGTCGGAGGCCGTGGTCGCCCGCAGCCGCAAGGCCGTCGCCGACGACCCGAAGGTCGGCCAGTTCCTGCGCCGGATGCAGGGCGTCCTGGTCGCCCGCCGCTACGTGATGATGGACTACGACATCCGGGCCGAGCACGTGGAGAAGGCCGTCCAGCTCACTCCCGGCCTGGAGTCGCCGACGGTCTCGCCGCTGCACGACCAGGGCTGGGTCGCGGTCCGCTCGATGGTCCCGGCGGCCGACGCCCAGCGGATCATGGACGACCTGTACGAGCTGGGCGCCCGGGCGATCCTCACCACCAACATCCACGCCTGCCGGGTCTGAGGCGGTCTCCGATGTCCTCCCCCCGGACGCCGGCGCTGCCGGTCACCTTCCGCCCGACCCGCACCAGGATCGTCCTGCTCAGCGTCGGCGCGGCGATCCTGGCCGTGCTCAGCGTGATCGGCCTCGCGCTGGACCTGGCCGCCGGCGAGCGGATCTCCTTCGTCGCCGTCGGCGCGCTGTGCTTCGGCGTGCTCGCCCTCCTCAGCCGCCCCCGGGCGACCGCCGACGAGGACGGGCTGACCGTGGTCAACCTGACGCGGCAGCGGCGCCTCTCCTGGGCGGAGATCGTCCGGGTGAACCTGCGCACCGGCGACCCCTGGGTGATGCTCGACCTCTCCGACGGCACCACGCTGGCGGTGATGGGCATCCAGCCGGGCATCGGCAAGCACCGGGCGCTGGAGGACGCCGCCGCGCTGCGCGCGCTCGCCGAACAGCATGGCACCGGCCGCGAGGAGAGCTGAGCGCACAGCTCCCGCTGCCGTCGCTTCCCGTCACCGCGGCTTCTTCCGTTCACCGCCGCCCGCCGTGCCAGCACGGCGGGCAGCGGTTCACAGCGGCGGTTCCGGGCGCGGGCCGGCCGGCCCGCGCCCGCTCAGCACCTCCCCGTAGGCCTGCATCAGGTCCGGCAGCCGCAGCGTCGACAGGTCCTCCCGGCTGGGCTCGCCCCGGAAGCCCGACAGCCTCAGGTCCCGGTAGGCGCAGCTCTTCTCGTACAGCGTGCGCAGGAAGCGGCCGTTGCCCAACTCGTCGATCCAGCCCTGCTCGACCACGTGCCCGGCGATGCTGCGCAGTTCCTCCAGCGACTCCTCGTCCCACACGTCGTTGTTGTCCGCCGCCAGCACCTCGCCGATCGCCGTCAGCTCCAGCGGGCGGTAGCTGGGGAAGTCGATGCGGGTCGTGAAGCGGGACCCGAGGCCGGGATTGACCGCCAGCAGCCGGTCCATCCCCTCCGGGTAGCCCGCCAGGATGACCACCAGCCGGTCGCGGTTGTCCTCGGCACGCTTGAGCAGCACCTGGAGGGCCTCGTCCCCGTAGGCGTCGCCCTTGGCGTAGCCGGAGTTGGACAGGCTGTACGCCTCGTCGACGAACAGCACACCGCCGAGCGCCGAGTCGATCAGCTCGTTCGCCTTGACCGCCGTCTGCCCCAGGAACTCGCCGACCAGATCGGCGCGTTGGGCCTCCACCAGATGGTCACCGCCGAGCAGGCCCAGGGCGTAGAACACCCGGCCGAGGATGCGGGCGACGGTGGTCTTGCCGGTGCCGGAGGGTCCCGAGAACACGAAGTGGCGTTTCGGCGGCTGCACCGGCAGCCCCTGCCGGGCCCGCAGCCGGGCCATGTGCAGCTGTGCGGAGAGCGCCTTGACCTGGCGCTTCACCGGCTCCAGCCCGACCATGCGCTCCAGTTCCTCCAGCGCCCTGGCCAGGAGGACCGGGTCGCTGGGACCCGACGGCCAGCCGCCCCCGCCACGGCCGGCGGCGCGGAAACGCTCCCGCACCGCGTCCGCCGCGCCCGGCGCCGACAACGGAACGGACGCCTCGCCCGGCGCGCCCGCGCCCGGTGGACGTCCCGCGTCGCCGCCGGACGTGCCGGGACCCGGGCCGGACACCGCGGGGGAGTCGGTGGCGGTGGGGGAGGAGGATGACGGGGAACCGCCGCCGCCCGCCGTCGAACCGGGCGGCGGACCCTCGGGAGCGGCCTCGGTCAGCACCGCCGACGGCATGCCGGAGGAGGTGTTGACGCCGTCTCCCTCGGTGATCGCGGTCAGCCGGGCGGCGGTGTCCATGAAGGCCGGATCGACCCGGTGCACCGCGCGGTACAGCGGCAGTGCCGCCGCGCTGCGGCCCGTCCCCTCCCGGGCCCGGGCGAGCCAGTAGCGCAGCTCCTTGCGCTGCGGCTGCTCGCTGCGGCAGCGCATGAGGGCCGCCGCCAGCAGCGGCTCGGCCTGTCCGTACATCTCCAGCCGGACCCGGGCCATGCCGGCGAACAGCCCGGCCTCGATGCCGAGCAGCGGGTCGCCGACCAGCGACTCGGTGTGCGCCACCAGCGCCTCCCAGTCCTTGGCCAGGTACGCGCGGCAGGCGTGCAGGAACCGCACCTGGGGGTCCGCCTCGGCCGGCGGGCACCCGGCCAGCGCCTGGTCCAGCTCGGCCAGATGCCGCCCGTCGAGCCAGTGGGAGGCGTGGGCCAGCAGCAGGTCGCGGCCGGACTCCAGCACCGGCTGCACCCACCAGCCCAGCCAGTACCAGGAGTTCAACGTCCGCTGGTGACGGGAGCGCTGTTCCCCGAAGCGGTGCCGGTGCTCGTACATCCGCAGGAGGGCCTTGGTGGTGTCCGCGCGCAGCGCGTGCAACCCCAGCCAGGCGTCGGCCATGCCGGGGTCGAGCCGGACGGCGGTACCGAACTCCTCCTCGGCCTGCACGTAGCTGCCGACGGTGTACGCGTCCACTCCCCGCAGCCACGCCAGGTCGGCGGGCGCGTGCGGCTCCAGCGGATCCTGCATACCGAAGTCCATTGACCTCCCCCACCGAACGTCCCTCTGCGGGAGCTTGCCCGCGTCCGGACGTGACCACAACAGCTTTGCCGCGCAGGGGCGTTGCGGCCCTGAGCGGGTGTCAACGGGACCACTCGCGGCCCTCGCATGCTACCCGGCGGCGCGGCCTGCCCGAAGGCGCTCGGACAGGCCGGGACCCGGGCCTTCGGCCACCCGCACGTGCCTGTGGCATCGGTGGCGGACAGCTGCTGATCACTGTCGGTGAAAGGCCTGGCAACTCTCCGGCGATGACGGGCCGCTTCCCGAGGGCCCGCGCACAGGACGAAGCCCCCGGTCACGGGGGAACAACCGGGGGCTTCGCGATCTCGGCGGTCGTACAGACCGTTCTATAGGGAACGTAATCGCTCAATGCGGGCCCGGTCAAGCATCCCGAACGGGTGAGGGGGCGGCGCGTGTCGCCGTCCGCACGGACGGACCGGCGGCTACGGAACGTCAGGTGCGACCTTCTCCCGCGGATGCCCCGCGGGCCCCGGGAACACGCGGAACCCCACCCTCCTATCGGGTGACTGCCGCACCAACCAGTGGGCGTGCGGGCGCGTCGGATCCGCGCGGAAGTGCGCCTCCTCGGCGGCCATCCAGACCTGCCAGAAGTCGGCCAGTTCAGGTCCGTCCCGGTGCTGTCCCCGCTCCCACGCCGTCCGCCTGGGCAGTTCCAGCCAGAGCACGGCCGCCAGGTGCGGGCGGAGCGCCCGGCGGCCGGCGCCGACGCCCTCCACCAGGACAAGCGGCGCCGGCGGCAGGGGATGCGTCCCGCTCGCGGTCCGACTGGTCCAGTCGTAGACCTCGTACCGCGACTCCCGGCCCTCGGACAGCGGATCGAGCACCTGCGCGGTCAACCGCGGCAGCCAGTCGAACAGCTCGTCGTGACTGGCCACGTCGTCCAGGTGCAGCACGGGCGCGCCGCCGCTGAGCGCCGACAGCCGTCCGGCCAGCGTGCTCTTGCCGGAACCCGCGTGCCCGTCGATCCCGACGAGCCGGACCGGACCGCAGGACGGGGCGAGGGATGACAGCCGGGCCGCGAGCTCGTCGAGGTCGCCGCCGGTGGCCGGCGGCCAGTTCGGTCCACTGCTCATCTGCTCGCGCTCCGGTTCGTCTGGCCGGCGCCCGCGCCGCCGCGGGGCTCCCTCCGCCCGCCGGGTGACGGACGGACCACAACATACGGTGCCGCCCACCCCGCCGGG
>NZ_WMLF01000428.1 GCF_014156695.1 Streptomyces durbertensis
CCCCGCGGAACGGGAGGCCCACTGGGCGGAGCAGGTGCGGGCCAGCGGGGAGACCGCCGAGGGCGTGGCCGCCTTCCTGGAACGCCGCGCCCCTGCCTTCCCCTGGCGCCCCTGACCGCGCGCTCAGCCACCGCTCGTGCGGTCAGCCTCGTACCGTCAGGCCCCGGGGCGCGGTCAGACCGCGGTCGCCCGCTCAGGCCCCGCTCGCCGCGCTGCCGGCGACCTTCCGCCAGTGGGCGACCAGGTCCGCCGGGGCGCTCTCCGGCGAGCCGGCGTCGTAGGGCGGCTGCGGGTCGTACTCGATCATCAGCTGGGCGCTCTGCGCCACCCGGTCCCCGGCCAGGCGTCCCAGCAGCGTCAGCCCCATGTCGATGCCCGACGAGACGCCGGCGGCCGTCACGTACTTGCCGTCGGTGACCACCCGGTCGGGCACCGGCCGCGCGCCGAGCGCCGCCAGACGCTCCCGGGACAGCCAGTGTGTCGTGGCCCGGCGCCCCGTGAGCAGGCCGGCGTGGGCGAGGAGCAGCGCGCCGGTGCACACGGAGGTGGTCAACTCGCTGTGCCGGTCAGCCTCCCGCAGCCAGGGCACCACGGCCGGCGCGGCCTTCTCGACGAGGGCGTCCGGGCCACCGGGGACGACGATCAGCTCCGGGCGGGGAAGGTCGTCGAACGAGCAGGCGGCGACCAGGGAGAGTGTGCCCCGGTCCCCCGCCACCGGCCCGGGCCGCTCGGCGACGAACACCGTGCGGGAGCCGGGGAGGTGGCCGAGGGTGTCGTAGGGACCCACGGCGTCGAGCGCGGTGAAGCCCTCGTAGAGGACGATGGCAATGGTCCGGGTCGGTTCGTCGCTCATGTGCGCATTCCTTCTCTCTCGGGGTTGCCGTGGGTATTGCCGTCATCGGGATCACCGGCGGGGGCGCCGCCGGACTCTCCGGCGGGTGTGCCGGGGTGGCTCCGGAAGCGGCGGCGGTACTCCTGCGGGCCGGTGCCCAGCGCCGCCAGGAACGCCCGGCGCATGGCCTCGGCCGTGCCGTAGCCGCACTGGCGGGAGATCCGCTCGACGCTGTCGTCGGTGTCCTCCAGCCGGCGGCGGGCCGCCTCCAGCCGGACGGCCGCCACGTGGCGGCCAGGCGTCACACCGGTCTCCTGCCGGAAGGCGCGGGAGAAGTGGCGTGGCGAGAGCCCGGCGCGGGCGGCGAGTGCCTCCACACCGAGATCGGCCTCCGGGTGTTCGGTGATCCAGCGCTGCACCTCGCGCAGCGGGCGGCGGACCGCCGTCTGCGCGGCCAGTTGGGCGCTGAACTGCGTCTGGTTGCCCGGTCGGCGCAGAAAGACGACCAGATGGCGGGCGACGGACAGCGCGACCTCGCGGCCGTGGTCCTCCTCCACGATCGCGAGGGCGAGGTCGATGCCGCTGGTCACTCCGGCGGAGGTCGACAGCCGGCCGTCCCGGAGGAAGATCGCCCGCGTGTCCACCCGCACCCGCGGGTAGCGCTCGGCCAGCGTCCTGCCCAGGCTCCAGTGGGTGGTCGCCCGGCGGCCGTCCAGCAGTCCGGCTTCGGCCAGCACAAAGGCGCCCGAGCAGACCGACACCACCCGGCGGCAGTCGGGGGCGTGGCGCCGTACCCAGTCGACGAGTTCGGGGGCGCTGTCGCGGGTTCCGGGGCCGCCGGGCACCAGCAGGGTGTGCGGCGGCTCGGAGTCCCTCACGTCCTCGTCCGCCGCGAGTCGCACGCCGGAGGTGCTGCGCACGGTGCGGCCGCCGACGCTGGCGGTCCGCAGGCGGTAGGCGTCCGGCTCGCCCAGCGCCGCGGCGGCCCCGGCGAAGGCTTCCAGGGGGCCGGTCACGTCGAGGCTCTGCACTCCGTCGAAGAGGAGGCACAGGACGCTGCGCGAGGCGGTGTGGGCGGGCATGCGCCTCATCCTGGTGGCGCGGCGGGAAGGCCGCAATGACAACTTTCCCACCTTTCCGGCCATGCCACCGGTACCCCGGGGGGACCACGCCAGCCCCTCCCGCCGCGACTCTGGGAAACTAAGCGACCGTTCAGTAGCATCGGGACATGACTGGTGTGACCCCACTCGACGCACGTGCCGGCCGTCGCTGCCACGGCGCGGTGAACCCGCTGCACTCGCTGGTGTACTTCTCCCCCGAACTCGCCGAGGAGTTCGGCTCGGCCGGCGTCACCGACCGCTCCTCGGTGTACCTGGCGGCCCGCGCCGCGCCGCTCGGCGCGGTGGGTCCCGGCACGGTCACCGCGACGTTCTACAGCTTCAGCCACCGCATGATCGCCGAGCGGCTGCCCGCGGTGTGGCGGCAGATCCCACCCGAGCAGGCGCTGGAGTCGCGGCTCCGCGCGGCCGACCGGGCGCTGCGTCGACTGCTCGGCGAACAAACGGTGGAATCTCCCGAGTTGGCCGAGGCAGCGGAACTCGCGCTGCGGGCCGCCGAGGGCTGCGAGCGCGGCGCCCGGCCGCTGTACGCCGCCAACGCGGACCTGCCCGTGCCCGACGAGCCGCACCTGGCACTGTGGCACGCCGCGACGATGCTGCGTGAGCACCGGGGCGACGGCCACCTCGCCGTCCTGCTGAGCATGGGCCTCACCGGACTGGAGGCCCAGGCGAGCCACACCGCGACCGGACGCGGCATGAGCCCGCGCTGGGTGCTGGCGACCCGGGGCTTCACCGAGCAGGAGTGGCGCGCGGCGCTGACCGGGCTCCGCGCACGCGGGCTGGTGGACGACAACAACTCCATCACCGACACCGGTCTGGCGCTGCGCAAGCAGATCGAGGCCCGGACCGACGACGTCGACCGCGCGCCCTACGAACACCTGGGCGCGGCGGGCGTCGCACGGCTCACCGAGCTGGCCGGGGCCCTCACCATGAAGGCCGTCGGCGCGGGCGCCTTCCCGGCGGACCTGACCGGCGCCGACTGACCTCCCGCCCCACCAAGCGGCGCGTTCACCGCGCCGCCGAACCGCCGTGTCGCGGCGCTGTCGGCGGCACCTGCCACAATGCGGGCGTGAGCCCATCAACAGTCTCCATCGAAGCCAGGATCGCCGACGAACTCGGCGTACGGGAGCGGCAGGTCAAGGCCGCCGTCGAACTGCTCGACGGCGGCTCGACCGTCCCGTTCATCGCCCGCTACCGCAAGGAAGCGACCGAGATGCTCGACGACGCGCAGTTGCGCGCGCTCGAAGAGCGGCTGCGTTACCTGCGGGAGCTGGAGGAGCGCCGGACGGCGATCCTGGAGTCGGTGCGGAGCCAGGGCAAACTGGACGCCGAGCTGGAGGCCCGCATCCTGGCGGCCGACTCCAAGGCCCGCCTGGAGGACGTCTACCTGCCCTACAAGCCCAAGCGGCGGACAAAGGCGCAGATCGCCCGCGAGGCGGGCCTGGAGCCGCTGGCGGACGCCCTGCTCGCCGACCCGGGCACGGCCCCGCTGGACGCGGCCGCCGGCTACGTCGACGCCGAGCGCGGCGTCGCCGACGCGGCGGCGGCGCTGGAGGGCGCCCGGGCGATCCTCACCGAGCGGTTCGGCGAGGACGCCGACCTCATCGGTGAGCTGCGGGAGCGGATGTGGCGGCACGGCAGCCTCGTCGCCCGCGTCCGGGAGGGCAAGGAGCAGCAGGGCGCCAAGTTCGCCGACTACTTCGACTTCTCCGAGCCGTTCACCAAGCTGCCCTCGCACCGGGTGCTGGCGATGCTGCGCGGCGAGAAGGAGGAGGTGCTGGACCTCGTCCTGGAACCGCTCTCCCCCGACGAGGCCGACCAGGAGGGCCCGACGCCGTACGAGCGGGCCATCGCGCACCGCTTCGGCATCGTCGACCGGGGCCGCCCGGGCGACGGCTGGCTGCGGGACACCGTGCGCTGGGCCTGGCGCACCAGGCTCAGCGTCCACCTCGGCATCGACCTGCGGCTGCGGCTGCGGCAGTCCGCCGAGGACGACGCGGTGGCCGTCTTCGCCGCCAACCTGCGCGACCTGCTGCTGGCCGCGCCCGCCGGCACCCGCGCCACCATGGGCCTGGACCCGGGCCTGCGCACGGGCGTGAAGGTCGCCGTCGTCGACGCCACCGGCAAGGTCGCCGCGACCACCACGATCTACCCGCACGCCCCGGTCGGGAAGTGGGACGCCGCGCTGGCCACCCTCGCCGCGCTGGCCCGCGAGCACCGGGTCGAGCTGATCGCCGTCGGCAACGGCACCGCCTCCCGGGAGACGGACAAGCTCGCCGCCGAACTCATCAGCGCCCAGCCCGACCTGAAGCTGACCAAGGTGATGGTCTCCGAGGCCGGCGCCTCGGTGTACTCGGCCTCCGAGTACGCCTCCCGCGAGCTGCCCGACCTCGACGTGTCGCTGCGCGGCGCCGTGTCCATCGCCCGCCGCCTCCAGGACCCGCTCGCCGAACTCGTCAAGATCGACCCGAGGTCCATCGGTGTCGGCCAGTACCAGCACGACATCGCCGAGGGGAAGCTGTCGCGTTCGCTGGACGCGGTGGTGGAGGACTGCGTCAACGGCGTCGGCGTCGACGTCAACACCGCCTCCGCGCCGCTGCTCTCCCGCGTCTCGGGCGTCAGCGGCACGCTCGCCGAGAACATCGTCAGGCACCGCGACGACAACGGCCCCTTCCGCAGCCGCCGCCAGCTCAAGGAC
>NZ_WMLF01000429.1 GCF_014156695.1 Streptomyces durbertensis
GACAGCTGTTCGGCGGCGTCCGCGCTGGTGTCGGTGAGGGCGGTGGCCACGGCGTTGGCGCGGACGGCGGCCAGCTGCGGCCGGGGTGCGGTGCCGGTGATCTCGATCATCGGCGCGTCGGGAGAGGTCGCGGAGCGCACGCCGGCGCGGAGTCGGGCGACCGGCTCGCCCGCGACGTTCTGCGCCTGCCGCAGGACGGCCGGGCTGGTGGCGACCCGGCCGTACGCCTGCGCGAAGCCGAGCGCGGCCTGCGGGTCGGAGTCCTTGGCCGGAACGGCCACCAGGTAGCCGGTCGCGCTGTACTGCGGGGTGGCCAGCATCCCGTAGCCGGCGCCGCAGCCGGCGCCGACGACCAGGCAGAGGCCGAGCGGCCACCAGGACGGCAGCCGGCGCAGCTGCCGGCGTGGCGACAACCGGCGGGCCACGGCGGGAAGCCGCCGCGCGGCGGCCCGCAGCGGGCGCACGGGCGACAGCCGGCGGACGAGGCCAGACGCCCTCCACGACGGCGCGGCGTCAGCGTCGGGCACGGCCTTCGTGTCGGCCTCGCTGCCGGCGTCGGCCCCGGCCTCGCTGTCGGCCTTGCTGCCGACCTTGCTGTCGGCCTTCATGTCGGCCTCGCTGCCGGCGTCGGCCCCGGCCTTGCTGTCGGCCTTGCTGTCGGCCTTCCTGTCGGCCTTCGTGTCGACCTCGCTGCCGGCCTTCGTGTCGGCCTTGCTGCCGGCGTCGGCCCCGGCCTTGCTGTCGGCCTTGCTGTCGGCCTTCGTGTCGGCCTTGCTGCCGGCGTCGGACCCGGCCTTGCTGTCGGCCTTGGTCGTGGCCTCTGTCCTGGTCCTGCTCTTGGCGTCGGCCTTGCTGGCGGGTGAGGCGCCCGTTGTCGCTTCGGTCTCGGTGGCGGTCTCGGTCATGGGTGGGCTCACTTCGGGAGGTCGGCGGTGGCGAGGGCGGTGGCGCGTTGGTACACGTCCATCAGCCGGTCGGCGCTGCGGCCGATGTCGTAGCGTTCGACGGCCCGGGGCACGGGCAGCCGGGTGGGCAGGCCGAGCGCCCAGGTGTGGTGGTGCTCGCGGAGCGCGGCGGCGAGCGCGGCCGGCTCGGGGGGCACCCGGCGGGCGCCGGGCGCCTCGTCCTCCGGCAGCTCGTCGACGGCCGGGCAGGTCACGTGCAGTACGGGGAGTCCGGCGGCCAGGGCTTCCAGCACGGCCAGGCCGAACGCCTCCTCGGTCGAGGGCGAGACGAAGACGTCCATCGCGGAGAGCATGGCCGCGACATCGGGCCGGTCGGCGGACGGCGCGCGTTCCTCGTCGCACTCCCCCGCGAACACGACCCGGTCGGCCGCGCCGATCCGTTCCGCGAGCCGCCGCAGAGTGCCGCGTTCGGGGCCGTCTCCGACGAGCAGGAGGCGGGCGGGCGGCACCTGGGCGACCGCCCGGACCAGCGCGTCGAAGCGTTTGCCCGGGACCAGCCGGCCGACCGCGCCGACGGTGAAGGCGTCGGCGGGGATCGCCAGGCGCCGTCGGGTGGCGCGCCGGGCGGCCGGGTCGAACCGGAAGCGGGCCGCCTCGATGCCGTTGGGGATGGTCTCGATGCGGGGCCGGGGCACGCCCCATTCGCGGAGGCGGCGGGCGACGGTCGCCGAGACGGCGATGGTGGTGGCGCCGAGCCGTTCGGTGGCCAGGTACATGGCGCGGGCGGAGTTGCTGAGGGGGCGGCCCTCGATGTGCGCGTCGCCGAGTGAGTGCTCGGTCGCGACGACGGCCCGGACGCCGGCCAGGCGGGCGGCGGTGCGGCCGTACAGGCAGGCCCGGTAGAGGTGGGTGTGGACGAGGTCGTAGCGCTCGCGGCGGATGAGCGCGGTCAGGCGCGGCAGCGCGGACATGTCCCGGTTGCCGCGCATGCCGAGGTGCAGGACGCGGCGGCCGTCGGCCCGGATGCCGGCGGCGACGGGGCCGGGGTTGGTGAGGGTGACGACGTCGCAGCCGATGGGGAGGTGCCGCAGCAGCAGCCGCAGTTGGCGTTCGGCTCCGCCGACGCCGAGTCCGGTGATGACGTGCAGGGCTTTCACCGTCCGTCCTCCCAGGTGGCGCCCGGCAGGACGGGTTCCTCGGTGAGGCCGCGTCGCCGCAGGGGGTGGAGGAGTTGCTTGAGGCGCAGCCGAGGCGCGGTGTCGTTCTCGCCGACGTGGGCGCGGGGCAGGGCATGCGGTCCTGTGAGGTCGCCGGCGTCGATGGCGCAGGCGTAGCTGTAGCCGGCGCGGCGTACGGCCTCGACCGCGCGGGCGTCGACGGCTCCGTAGGGGTAGCAGTAGCCCTCCGGGGCGCGGCCGGTGATGTCGCGCAGCAGTTGGCGGCTGTAGGCGGTCTCCCGGCGCAACACTTCATCGTCGGCGGTGGCGGCCTCGGTGAGGTTCTCGTGGCGCAGGCCGTGGGAGCCGATCTCCATACCGGCGCGGGCGACGGCCCGGATGCCCTCGGCGGTGAGCAGCGGTTTGCGCGGGCCGAGCGGGTCCCAGCTGTTGTCCTTGCCGAGCAGGCCGGGCAGGACGAACACGGTGGCGGTGCACTCGTGGCGGCGGAGGACGGGCAGCGCTTCCTCCAGGAAGTCGGCGTAGCCGTCGTCGAAGGTGAGGCCGACGAGGCCGTCCCCGTAGCCGGCGGCGCGGGCCCGCAGCAGGGCGCCGACGCCGACGCCGGTCAGGCCGCGTCGGCGCAGCCAGCCGAGTTGCCGGTCGAGGCGGGCGGGGGTGACGGTGACGCGGTAGGGGTCGTCGCGGCAGTCCGACACCGAGTGGTACATCAGCAGCCACGGCGGCGGGGTGGGTCGGGGCCCGGTGCCGGGCTCCGCGTGACGGTCTGCGGACGCCTGGTCAGCGGACATGGCGCACCTTTCGTTCGAGGGCTCGTTTGACGGCTCGTCGGGTGGTCGAGGTGACGGCCCCGCCGGCCGTGGTCAGCAGCCGCGGCACCTCGGGCGCGCGGAGCAGCAGTGCCGCCCCGGCGAAGGTCACGGTGACGGCGAGGGCCCCGCCCGCGGCGGCCGGCCAGGGCGAGGGCAGGAGCGCGGCGGTCGCCGCGCCGGCGGCGGTGGCGGCCACGGCGGCGAGCACCAGCCGGGTCAGGCCGCCGACGGCGGCGGCGACGTCCACCGGCACGACGCGGGTCGACAGGCCGCGCAGCAGCAGCCAGGCACAGCCGGTGATGCCGAGCGCGTTGGCGGCGGCGATCCCGTGGATGCCCCAGTGGGGGGCGGCGAGCGTGCCGGCGACGACGGTGACCAGCAGCCCGAGGGCCATGGCGGCGGCCGGGAACCAGGTGGGGCGGGCGGCGGAGAAGAACGGCCGGGCGAGGGCGCCGACGAGGGTGTGCCCGAGCAGGCCGAGCGCGTAGACCCGCATCACCGAGGCGGTCGCTTCGGTGTCGGCCGGGGTGAACGCGCCGCGCTGGAACAGGATCTCGATGAGCTGGGGGGCGAGGGCGATGACGTGGGCGGTGCCCAGCAGCACGATGGCGGCGGCCAGGGCCAGGTCGCCCTCGACGCGCCGTCTGGCGTCCTCGCGGCGGCCGTCGGCCATGGCCCGGGCGACCACCGGGAAGGTCACGGTGCACACCATGAGGGAGAGCACCATCGGCATCTGCGCGACCTTCTGCGCGTAGTTGAGGTGGGAGATGGCGCCGGCGGGCAGCGTGGAGCCGAGGAAGCGTTCGACGAGTACCTGGCTCTGCCGGCTGAGGGCGAACAGCACGACGGGCGCGAGCAGTCCGAGGCCGACGAGCCCCGCGGTCCGGACGGCGGGACGCCGGTTCCTCCGTGCGGGGCGCGGGCGACCGGTTGCCGGGCCGCGACGCCCGAGCGCCGCCAGGCGGGGCGGCAGCACCGAGAGGAAGGAGGGGAGTTGGACGAGGACCATCAGCAGGCTGCCGACGGCCACGCCGGCGGCGGCGGCCCGCACCCCGAGAACCGGGTGCAGCGCGAGCACGGTGCCGATGATGCCGACGTTGTACGCGGTGTACACGGCGGCCGGGGGCGCGAAGCGGCGGTGGGCGCGCAGGGCGGCGCTGAAGTAGCCGGTGATGCCGAAGGTGAACAGGCTCAGCGCGGTCAACCGCGTGCACTGCACGGCGAGTTCGGGGTCCTGCAGCCCCGGGGCGAGCATCCGCACCAGCAGCGGCGCGGAGACCAGGGCGAGCACGGCGACGGCCGCCAGCACGGCGGCGAGCCGGGGCAGGGTCGCGGCGAGCAGGTCGCGCACCGGGTCCTGCTCGTCCTTCTGACCGGCGGTGCGGTCCGCGGCGGCCGCGCGCCGGGAGAGCGCCAGGCTGAACGCGGGGACGAGGATCAGCGCCATGGCGTCCTCGACCAACAGGGTGGACGCGAACTCCGGCACCGTCCAGGCGATGAGGAACGCGTCGGTCTCGCTGCCGGCGCCGAAAAGCCGGGCGATAGTCTGGTCGCGCACCAGGCCGAGCAGCGCGCCGAGCGCGGTGAGCGCGGCGGTGAGCGCCGCGGCCCGGGCGAGGAAGCGGCCGAGCGCCGGGGCGGCGGCGGTCCGGCCCTCGGCGGGCTGCTCGGCGGGCGATGCGGCGCCGTGCTCGGACGGGGCCGAGCCGGTGGCCGCCGCCGGCTCGGCCGAGGGGCGCGGGCCGGGGT
>NZ_WMLF01000043.1 GCF_014156695.1 Streptomyces durbertensis
GATGTCGGGTCGGCGGGTGGCTCAGTCGCCGAAGACCGCCCGGTAGGGGCTGACGCCGTCGCTGATGCTCACGCCCTGGAGGTGCGAGGTCTTGAACATCGGGTAGTTGGCCTCGCCGAAGACGCCGCCGGTCAGACCGGTGCCGCCGTGGCTCGGCAGGTAGGGCAGGAAGCCGATGTGCGAGTCGTTCACCTTCAGCAGGCCGCCGTTGGTGGTGCGGCTGACGAAGGTGTTGATCACACGCGGCGAGCGCGACCACAGCGAGTTGCGCAGTCCGTAGGCGTTGGAGTTGACGAAGTTCACGAAGATCTCGCGGAGTTCGTCCGCCGGCGCCGGCTCGACGGAGACGATCGGCAGCAGCGGGAAGAACGTCTCCTGCATCACGGCCTCGATGCGCCGGCCGCGTTCCAGGCCCTCCACCCGCAGCACCGTCGGCTCCAGGAACACGCCGGTCTCCGAGCGGGTGCCGTCGACCTCCGTGCGGTGCCCGCCGCACACCAGCTCCGCGCCCTCGTCCAGCGCCTGCCGCAGCAGCCCGAAGAACCGCTCGCTGCGCCGCACCGGCGAGAGCAGCACACCCTCGTCCTGCGGGAAGCCCGGCCGGATCCCCTTGACCTTCTCCCGCACCTCCGCGATCAGGTCGTCCACGATCTCCGGGTGCGCGAGCACGGTGTTCGGCACCATGCAGATCTGGCCCGACCCGTAGAACGACTCGGTGATCGCCTCGGCGGCCAGCGACAGGTCGGCGTCCTTCCAGACCACGATCGTGTCGTTGCCCGCCAGCTCCAGGATGGGCTTCTTGCCCGCCGCGATGCAGCGCTCCTGCAGCTTCAGGCCCTGCTCGCTGCCGCCGATGTAGAAGATGTCGTTCACCAGCGGGCTCTCCACCCACAGGTCCATCGTGCTGCGCGCGTTGCCGCAGACGATGTTCAGCGTGCCGGGCGGCGCGCCGACCTTCTCCAGCAGCGGCGCCACCAGGTCCCGCAGCACGTACATCGTGCTGAGCGCGATGCTGCGCGGCGCCCGCACCACCACGGCGTTGCCGGCCATCAGCGCCAGCACCGCCAGCGCGGCGCTGGGGGCCGGCGCGTTCTGCGGCGGGTTCAGGCACACCACGCCGTCCGGCTGGCGGTGCGAGATCAGCGTGCGGCCCTGGTACTCGCACTCGGTGTACATCCGCTTGCGGTACCACTGGCAGCTCTCCTGGCTGTAGACCTCCAGCAGGCAGCTCAGCTCCCAGCGGGCCAGCTTCACCGGGTGCGCCTCGGCGACCAGCATGTCCAGGAACTCCTGGCGGTGCTCGATCAGCGCCTCGCGGAACAGCTCGCCCAGCCGCATGCGTTCGTCCAGCGGGACGGCCGCCCAGCGCGGCGCCGCCTCGGCGGCGGCCTCCAGCGCGAGCCGGTTCTCCTCCTCGCTGGCCACCGCCACCCGGCCCACCACGTAGGGGTGGTCGGCGGCGTCGGACTCCGGGTCCCGCTCCAGTTCCCGCTTGAGCGAGACGCTGGTGAAGACGTCCTCCAGCAGGGAGCGCGAACTGATCGTGTACACCCAGGCGTTGTTGGGCAGATCCGCACCGCCCACATAGGACTGGTAGCTCAGCAGCGGACGACCCCGCCGACCGCCGGTCTCCTCCCGGTCCTCCCCGGTGTCCTCAAGGACGGCGACCTTTGCATTTCCGTTCGGAAACATGACAACTGCCTCCTCATCGCCTGGCAAATGTCGGCCAGCGCGTGTTCGAGCGTGTCAGCGGGCTCTTACCAGGGACTGACACGGGCCTGACTGGAATGGGTGGGTGAAACAGCGGAGAGGAAGTACGGAGACGGATTCGGAAAAACGCCCGGAAGACCTCCGGGAAACACGGCGCGCCGGGTCTGTTCACGGCCGGAGCGCGGACTCGATCCACTCGCGCAGCTCCGGGGCCGGCATCCGGTGCAGCCGCGTCACCCGACTGGCGACGTCCGTCCGGCCGCCCAGCGAGACGAACTTCTCCCGCACCATCCGGGAGTGGAAGCGGCGGGTCTCCGGGCCGGCCGCGCCGACCGGGATCAGCCGCTCCCGGCTGAACTCCCGCCCGTCCCGCAGCCGCACCGTCACCCGTGCGCCGGTCGCCTTCGTGGCCCGGGTGAAGTCCTCGGCCCCCGGCCGCTCCCGGTCCAGCAGCTCCACCACCGAGGCGCCGCCGAAGTCCTCCAGCCACGCCTCGCCGTCCGCGCCCGCCTGCCGCAGCGCCTCCCCGAACGGGGCCTCCGAGCGCAGCAGCTCCCGGGTCATCCCGACGTCGTGGACCAGCCGGACCTTGTCCGCCAGCGCCCATCGTGCCGGGTCCTCGAGGGCGGGCCCGGCGAAGTCGTCCACCGAGAAGGCGCCGCCCAGCAGCGTCGTCGCCACCGGGTACGGCACGTGCAGCACCAGCGCGCCCTGCGGCGAGCCCGGCCCCGACACGTACCGCTCCGCGTGCCGGGCGGCGTACAGCGTGTACAGCGACGCCTCGACGACGATCTCCTCGACGTCCTCCGGCGACAGCGGGCGCAGCATCCGGTGCAGGTCGGCCGCGCAGTCCACGGCCGCGTCGATGCCCGGGCCGCCGGGGTGCATCTTGAACGACAGCGTCTCGGTGTGCCACCGCCTGCCGAGGCCGGCCGTGGCCGCGCCCGGCAGCGGCACGCTCGCGAACCGGGCCAGGAAGCCGTCCGGGTGCTCGATCAGGTCGGGCGCGCCGAGCAGCCCGGCGCGGGCCGCGTCGCAGGCGTCCATCGCGGTGCGGACCGGGGTGAAGGTGTTCAGCAGCCGGGCGTCGCTCGCCAGGAACGCCCGCATGAGCGGCCAGTTCGGCATGCCGAAGGCCAGCCCGAACGCGTTCTGCCACACCTCCGCCGGCGCCTGCTCGCAGGCGAGCCGCCCGGCGACCGCCCCGGCCAGGTGCGTGTGCACGGCGCTCTGCCCGCGCAGCGGGCCCAGCGTCGCGGCGGCGGTGATCCGGGCCGCGCACTCGTTCGCCACGACCACGGCCGTCAGCAGGCCGAGACCGTCCAGCCGGTAGGCGTGGGCGTAGGCGAGCGGCACCGCGACAGTGGAGTTCGACAGGTGGCCGGCGTACGCGGTGTCGTCCAGGTTCAGCCAGGAACCCAGGCCCGCGAGCACCCCGGCCGACATCCGCGGGTCGTCCTGGAGCGGGCGGCCGAAAGCCGCCGCCAGGCGCTGCCCCAGCGGATGCGCGGCGCCCGCCCGTACCGACGCCACCTGCGACAGCACCTGGCTCGCCGCCAGCTTCAGCACCCGGCACGGGATCATCTCGGGACGTACCGCGGCGGCCCAGTCGGCCAGTCTCGCCAGCGCCGGGCCTGGTTCGTCGACCGGTTCGGCCGGTGGGTCGACACCCCACTCCGAACACAGCGCCTGCACCATGTTGGTGCTGAGCAGTCTGGTCACGCGGGACCGCCCCCTGTCGGTTCGTGCTGACGGTGGTCATGGGCGCGCCCACCGTGCGGGCCGCGGCTGACCCGCCGCTTACCCGCCCCTGACAGGGCGTTGATATCCCGTGAATTCCCCGGAACCTCGTCACATCCGCTTGTCGTCGCGGCCCGTCGGTGCTCTACTCCGAAACCGGCGCGGCACGTTGTGTGAGGCGGCGTGGAACGGCGCCCTCAGGCAGCGCCGGAAGGAACTCCACCAGCAGCGCGAAATGGCGGAAGAGGATCGAGTATGACGGTAGCGACAGCGAACAACGACCAGATCCTGGATGCCATCCGCAGGCATACCCAGGCGGACAACCCCTCCGCGTTCCTGGCGGTCAACCAGGAGACCTCGCGCTTCGTCCAGCCCGACCTGGACGGCGCGGTCTGCTACCGGGCCGCCGGCGGCTTCCTCGTCCAGTTCGGCGGGCCCTTCGCCGCCGACGGTGACCGGGCTGAACTGCTGCGAAGGTTCCTGGAGTTCGCCCGCGAGCAGGACCGCACGGTCGTCGGCGTGCAACTCGCGCGGTACGACGCCGAGCTGTACGTCGAGCACGGCTTCACGGTCAACCAGGTCGGCGCCTCCTACGCCGTCGACCTCGCGGAACACACCCTGCGCGGCACCCGCTTCATGCAGCTCCGCAACAAGATCTCCCGCTCCTTCCGGGCCGGGCTTGTCGTCGAGGAGGTCGACGCTACCGAACACCGCGACGCCGTGGCCGAGATCGACGCCGCCTGGCTCGGCACCAAGGGCGAGCACGCGCGGCCGCTGGAGTTCCTCGTCGGCCAGACCGGCGGCTGGGCCCAGCGCTACCGCCGGCTCTTCCTCGGCAGCATCGAGGGACGGCCCACCGGCTACATCTCCTACTCCCCGGTGTACGGCAACCGGACCGGCTGGATGCACGACCTCAGCCGGCGGCTCCCCGGCGGCCCGCCCGGAGTGATGGAGGCGATCAACGCGACCGCCATCGAGAGGTTCACCGAGGAGGGCGCGGGCTGGCTGCACTTCGGCTTCACACCGTTCACCGGGCTCTCCGAGGAGCACGAACTGCCCGGCCGCAGCAGCGCCTTCCAGTGGTTCATGCACCACCTGTGGGAGCACGGCGAGGCCGTGTACCCGGCGAAGACCCAGCTCTCCTACAAGGAGAAGTGGGCCCCCCACGCCGTCCTCCCGGAGTACGTCGCGTTCCAGGGCCGCGCCGACCTCGGCGCCTTCGCCCACGTCTTCCGCGCAGCCAACGCCTTCTGAGAGAGGGAGTCAGCCATGTCCGAGACCACAGTGAGCCCCGCGACGCCCCCCACCACGCTGCCGCCGCGGCCGGACGTCTCCGCGCTGCAACAGGCCGTCGTCGAGACGTTCTTCGGCATCATCCAGGCCCCCGACGACCCGGAGGCCCTGGCCGGCGGCGCCCGCGCCCTCGCCGAACTCGACGCCGCGCTGGACGGCTGACGCCGTCCGCCCACCCGGCCGTCCGACAGGCCGCCGGGTGCGCGGACCGACGACAACGGGCCCGGGGCCGGAGCGGTACGACGCTCCGGCCCCGGGCCCGTTGTCAGTGCCGTGTGGCAAGGTCCTCGCCATGAGCTACGACCTGGCCGTCTGGGAGGGCGAGCGGCCGGCGGACGACAAGGCCGCCGGGCTTGTCTTCCAGGACCTGTACGACCGGCTGGTGGACACGGACGCCGACCAGCCGCCGACCGAGCGCATAGCCGCCTACGTCGCCGCGCTGCTGGACCGGTGGTGCGATCTGGACCAGGACGAGGACGACACCTCGCCGTGGTCGACCAGCCCGCTGATCAACGAGGCGAGCGGGCCGCTGGTCTACTTCCCGATGCGCTTCAGCATGGCGGACGAGGCCTCCGCCTACGCCGCCGACCTCGCGCGGTCGACGGGCCTGGTCTGCTACGACCCGCAGTGGCGGAGGCTTCGGCCCTGACGGGAGCGGTACGGCGCCCGCCGAGCGGTGCGGTCCGCGCCGGCCACCAGTCGGCCGGTCGCCGGTGGGCGGGGCATCGGCCGGCTGGTCGCCCGGGTCGGGCGTGGCGGGCCGGTCGCCGGTGGGCGGAGGGAGCGGCACCGGCCGCCGCCGGCGCCCCGCGGCCGGGGCGCGGGTCAGCGGCCGGCGGGGGCCAGGGCGGCCGTGTGGTCCCTGGCGCTGCGCAGCCACGGCGCGTGGCGCAGGATGCACTCCTCCAGCTTGCGCAGGTCGGGCGTGGGGTCGATGCCCAGTTCGTCGCCGAGCCGCTCGCGGGTGCGCCGGTAGACGGTCAGCGCCTCGGCCTGCCGGCCGGACCGGTAGAGCGCGAGCATGAGCTGGGCGCAGAAGCGTTCCCGCAGCGGGTTGGCGCGGTGCGCCTCGTACAGCTCGCCGAGCAGCGACGCGTGGCGGCCCAGCGATATCTCGGCGTCGAACAGGGTCTCCAGGGCCTGGAGTCGCAGTTCGTTGTAGCGGGTCGCGGCGCACTCGCTCAGCAGACCGCCGAAGTTCCCGCCGAACACCGGTCCGCGCCACAGGGGCAGCGCGGAACGCAGCGCCTCGACGGCCTTCTCCGGCTCCGCGTCCCGCAGCCCGGCGGCCTCGACGACGGCGTCCCGGAAGACGGTGGCGTCCAGGCGCGCGTCGCCGAGCACCAGCTGGTAGCCGTGCGAGAAGCTGACCAGCCGGGTGCCGCCGGCGTCGCCGCCGATCGAGCGCAGCCACTTGCGGAGGCGGCTGATGTGCGCCTGGAGGGCGTTGACCACACCGGTGGGCACGTCCTCGCCCCACACCTCCTCCACGAGCGCGCCGTGTGAGACGGTCCGCTCCTCGCTCACCAGGAGCGCCTGGAGCAGCACCCGTTTCGAGACGCCGCTGACCTCGTGGACGCCGGTGGGACTGTGGACCTGAAGTCCGCCTAGGATTTCGAAGTTCAGCACGCGGGCCTCCCCGTTAAGGACTGCGTCCAGCGTGCTCGGCCCGAACGGGAGTCCCACCGCTCGTCGACGACTCCGTCAGGTACCGGGGGCATGAGCCGGTGGACCGCCGGTAGACCGCTCGGGGACGGGATCCGGACATGACGAGGTACCGGCGCACGAGAGCGCTTTCAGTGGTGCGCCACATGGCGTGCGCCGGTTGTCAGTGTCACGTCAGCGAGCGGTCAGAGCGGTCCGGCACAGTCTTACCTGTCACCGGGAAGGGGCGCCAGCCCCCGGGGGAGACGAGGAGAGGTACCCGAAGTGGCCCAACGGGGTCCGGGTGCTTCCGGGCATCTGGTCGGGTCTTCACGGCCCGCGCAGGTTCGAATCCTGCCCTCTCCGCTCTCCCCCGGTGTCATGGAGAGGTACCCGAAGTGGCCCAACGGGGTCCGGGTGCTTCCGGGCATCTGGTCGGGTCCTCGCGGCCCGCGCAGGTTCGAATCCTGCCCTCTCCGCTCTCCTTTCCACAGCTGTGGAAAGGCACCCGAGCGACCGGGTCGGCGGCAGCCGCGGTCGGTGGCGCCGGACCGGTGCCGCCCACCGCGAGGAGAAGTGATGGACCGTACCCGCACGCCCGTGGCGCCCCCGTCGCGGGCGATCGTCGTCGCCAACCCCGCTTCCGGCAGCCACAGTCCACGGCTGCTCCGCGAGGTCGCCGAACTGTGCGGCTCGGCGCTCGCCCACGTCGAGACGTACCTGACCACGGCGCCCGGCGACGCGACCCGCGCCGTCCGGCACGCCGTGCGGGAACGCCCCGGCCCCCGGCCCGACCTGGTCGTCGCCGTCGGTGGCGACGGGACGGTGCGCGAGGTCGTCCAGGGACTTGCCGGCGCGGCCGACGGGCCCGGCGTCCACCGCGAGACGTCGCCCGCCGCACTCGCGATCGTGCCCGGCGGCACCGGCAACTCCGGCTACCGCATGATCTGGGGCGACCGCCCCTGGGACGAGGCGCTGAAGGCCGTGGTCACCGACCCCGGCGGCAGCGCCACGATCCGCCGCCTCGACCTCGCGCTGCTCGCGGAGACCGGCAACCTCGTCTTCCTCGGCGCGTGCAGCGGCGTCATCGCCGACGCGCTGCCCACCGCCCGCACGATCCCGCTGCACGGCCGGGCCCGCTACGCGCGCGCCTTCGCGCAGACGGCCGAGGACTACCCGCCCTACCCCGGCCGGGTCACCGTGGACGGCGAGGTCGTCCACGAGGGGCCGACCGTCCTCGCCAACGTCGGCGGCGGTCGCTACCGGGGCGGCCAGTACGAGGTGCTGCCGCACTCCGAACTCGACGACGGCCTGCTCGACGTGTGCGCCATCGGCGGCGGGATCCCCGCCGTCGACGTCCCCGAACTGACCCGCACCGCGTCCCACCTCGCCCACCCGGCCACCGCCTACGGCCGCGGCCGGACCATCGTCGTCGAACGCCTCGACGGCGCCCGGCTGCCGCTGGAACACGACGGCGAGTACCAGGAGACGATCGGCGCCCGGGCCACCTTCACCGTCCAGCCGCACGCCCTCCCCACCTGGGCGCCGGCGCAGTGACCGGCGCAGAGCCGCGCCGGACCTGACGGAGTCACAGGTCCGGCGTTGTGACCCGGCACCCGCCGAACGGAGACTCGGAGCATCCCCAGGAGGGATCGACCGACACGGCAACACGGAGGAGTCTGACATGGCCGACCTGAACGCGGTCGTCGCGCGTTACCTGGACGTCTGGAACGAGGCCGACGCCGACCGGCGCGCGAAGGCCATCGGCGAGCTCTTCACCGAGAACGCCGTCTACACCGACCCGCTGGCCGACGTCTCCGGACACGACGGCGTGGGCGCCGTCATCGCCGGCGCCCAGGAGCAGTTCGCCGGTCTCCGCTTCGAGCAGCTCGGCGACGTCGACGCCCACCACAACATCGCCCGCTTCCGCTGGGGCCTGGTCACCGAGCCCGGCGCCGAGCCGATCGCCATCGGCTTCGACGTCGCGGTCACCACCGAGGACGGACGCATCGACCGCGTCTACGGCTTCCTCGACAAGGTCCCCGGCGCGTAAGGCGCGAACGGGCGCGTGACGCGCCCCCCGAACCCGGACCGGAGGCCCGGGCCCGACAATCCCCCGCCGGGCCGGACCATCCGCCCCGGACCGCCCTGGGCGGTCGCCCCACCGCGCACCCGGTGGAAGCGACCGCCCAGTGGTGTGTCCGGACGAGGGACGTGTCCGGACGAGGGGCGTGCCGAAACGGGGCTCAGTCCAGTACGCCGGCCTCCCGGGCGGCCTTCAGCCACTGCGGGAACTCGGCGGTCAGCGCCTCGTACAGCTCCTTGTCCGACAGCTCGCGCGGCTCCAGACCGGCGTGGAAGAAGCCCGCGTTGTCCACCTTCCGGCGCTCCGGCACCGGCAGCCCGGCGTCCAGCTTGCGCAGGAAGTTCAGACCCGCCGAGCGCGGGTCGCCGAAGCCGACGAACTGCCAGAACAGCGGCTTCTCCGCGACCTCGCACAGCGCCTTCTCGGCCGCCGGGCGGGACGTGGGCGCGCCGTCCGTCTGGAAGATCACCAGCGCCGGGTCCTTCGCACCCGAGCGCTCGTAGTGCTCGACGACGGCCTCGACGGCCCGGTGGTAGTTCGTCCGGCCCATGTGCCCGTAGGAGGCGTGCAGCTCCTCCACCCGGCCCGGGTAGTTGGCCAGGTCGACGTCGGCGGTGCCGTCGATGTCGGTGGAGAAGAACACCACCGGCACGGTGCCGTCGTCGTCGAGGTGCGCGGAGAGGCCGAGCACCTGCTCGGCGAGGTGCTGGACGGTCCCGTCCTTGTAGTAGCGGCGCATGGAGCCGGAGCGGTCCAGGACGAGGTAGACGGCCGCCCGCTGACCGGCCAGCCCGTGTTTCTCCAGCGACACGGCCGCCGCCTTGTACAGGCTGACCAGCCCCGGCGCGCTCTCCCGCACCTTCTCGAACGAGATCGCACTCCCCGGCGCCGGGGCCGCCTCGTCGGCCGGAGCCTCGGCGGCCCCACCGTCCGCGACCGGCGCCGCCTGGTCGGCGGCGACGACGGCCGGCTCCGCGACGACGGGCTCGGTCACGGCCTCGCCGGCGTCGGCCGGGTCGGCGGTGACGTCCGCGGCGGCAACCGGCGCGTCGGCCGGCTCCTCGGCAGGCGTCGCCCTGCCGGCGTCGGGGGCGGAGACCGCAACACCACCCGTGTGGGCGGCGGCCACGGGGGTGACGTCGGCCGCCGTCCGGGTGGTGAGCGGTTCGGCGGCGGCCGGGGCCGGTTCGACGGCGGCCGCGGGCTCCGCGGTGCCGTCGGCCTCGTCCGTGGTGTCGACGGTCGCGCTCTTCGGCTCCTCGGCGGTCGCGGACGGCTTCGCCGGCGCCGGCTCGGGCGCCGTCCTCGGCTCGGGCGCCGGCGCCGGCGTCGGTTCGGGCGCCGTCGTCGGCTCGGGCGAGGGCGCCGGTTCGGGCGACGGCGTCGCGGAGACGACGGAGTCGAGGAAGTCCTCGGCAGTGGTGCGGCCCGTGCTCGGGGCCGCTTCCGTGGCCGATTCCTTTCGCTCGCCGCCGCCGGCTTCGCCGGCTTCGCCGGCTTCGCCGGCCTCGGCGTCCGGCGTCGCACGCGGGGCGGGGACGGCGCTTGCCGTCTCCGTCTCCGTCGCGGTTGTCGTCGCGGTCGTCGCCGTGCTCGCCGTCGCCGTGCTCGCCGTCGGCATGTCGACGGCGGTGGCCGTCGAAGGGCCGGAAGACGCGGACGCCGCCTCCGACGCCGCCTCCGACGCCGCCTCCGACGCCGTCCCCGGCGTCTCCGGCGCGGCGGGTTCCGCCGCCGGTGCGTCCCTGACGCCGTCGGCGCGCTTACGGCCGAAGAGGTTCTGCAGCAGACTCCGTATGCCCATGGGGAAGCGCCTTTCCATCAGATGCGTGCACCGGCGGCGTGGCAAGAGTAGAGGGCCCAAGTATGCAGGCGGCGGGCCGGTCCGCTGCCCGGCCTTCATGCCGTGTTCACCATGTGGTCGCCGGTGGTACCGGCCGGACCCATAACTTCACGCCGCGTATGGGTCTGATGGCGTACGGATCTGGAGGGGCCCCATGCGCAAGCTGCTTCCGTTCATCGACCGGAGCCACAGCGGCGGCAGGTCGGCGATGACCTGTCACTACCGTTGTGGTGACGCGTGTTTCCAGGAGGTTCCGAACAAGAGCGACAATCCCTACTTCGGGGACATGGTCGACGAGGCGTTGTCGCGTCGCTCGATGCTGCGCGCCGGCGCGGTGGCGACCGTGGCGGCCGCCGGCGCGGCGGCGCTCGGCGGTTCCTCCGCCCCTGCGTTCGCGGCGGACGGGGCGCGGGAGGCGAAGGGCCTCAAGCCCGGCAAGCCGGGCAAGGCGGACGGCGCGAAGGGCCTGCGCTTCACGCCCGTCGAGCCGAACACCACGGACGCCGTGGTGGTGCCGCCGGGGCACGACCAGAACGTGGTCATCCGCTGGGGCGACCCGATCCTGCGGGGCGCGCCCGCGTTCGACCCGGCCCGCCAGTCCGCGAAGGCGCAGGCCGGCCAGTTCGGCTACAACAACGACTTCCTCACGCTCCTGCCCCTGCCCGGCGAGCACGGCCGGCAGCTGCTCTTCGCGAACCACGAGTACACCAACGAGGAGCTGATGTTCCCCGGCTACGACCGGAACGCACCCACGCGGGAGCAGGTGGCGATCGCGCAGGCCGCGCACGGGCTGAGCGTGGTGATCGTGCAGGAGGAGCGGAGGACCGGCAAGCTCACCGCCGTGCCCCGGCACCGGCTGAACCGGCGGCTGCACACGGCGAGCGAGTTCCGGATGGCCGGTCCGGCCGCGGGCAGCCCGCTGCTGCGCACCTCGAAGGACCGGACCGGCACCAAGGTGTTCGGCACGCTCAACAACTGCGCGGGCGGCACCACCCCGTGGGGCACGGTCCTCTCGGGCGAGGAGAACTTCAACCAGTACTTCGCGAACGCCGCCTCCGTCACCGACCCGGAGACGAAGCAGCGGCTGGCCCGCTACGGCATGACCGGCGGCGCCACCTCCCGCAAGTGGGAGCGGTTCGACGACCGGTTCGACCTCACCAAGGAGCCCAACGAGCCGAACCGTTTCGGCTGGGTCGTCGAACTCGACCCGTACGACCCGGACTTCGTGCCGCGCAAGCGCACCGCGCTGGGCCGTTTCAAGCACGAGGGCGCCGAGCCGCAGCTGACCGCCGACGGCCGCGCGGTGGTCTACATGGGCGACGACGAGCGCTTCGACTACCTCTACAAGTTCGTCTCCAGCAAGGCCATGCGCAAGGGCCGCACCCGCGCGGACCGCGAGCACAACCTGACGCTGCTCGACGAGGGCACCCTGTACGTCGCCAGGCTCACCGGCGACAGCCCGGCCGAGGAGATCGACGGCAGCGGCAAGCTGCCCTCGGACGGCGAGTTCGACGGCAGCGGTCAGTGGATCCCGCTCGCCGCCGGCGACCGGTCGTTCGTGCCGGGCATGACCGCCGACGAGGTGTACGTCTACACCCGGCTCGCCGCCGACAAGGTCGGCGCCACCAAGATGGACCGCCCGGAGGACGTCGAGCCCAGCCCGCGCACGGGCCGGGTGTACGCGGCGCTCACCAACAACACAGCGCGCGGTACCGAGGGCCGTGCCCCGGCCGACGAGGCCAACCCGAGGAACGAGAACAAGCACGGCCACATCCTGGAGATGGCGGAGAACTGGGGCGACCCGGCCTCCGACGGCTTCGCCTGGCGGCTGTTCCTGGTGTGCGGCGACCCGGAGGACCCGTCGACGTACTTCGCCGGCTACCCCAAGGACCGGGTCAGCCCGATCTCCTGCCCGGACAACGTCACCTTCGACGCCTACGGCAACCTGTGGATCTCCACCGACGGAAACAAGCTGGGCACCCACGACGGGCTGTTCGGCGTGGCCACGGCGGGCGACCGCCGGGGTGAGCTCAAGCAGTTCCTGACCGTGCCGAGGGGCGCGGAGACCTGCGGGCCGATCGTGCAGGAGGACCGGGTCCTGGTCGCCGTGCAGCACCCCGGCGAGATCAGCGGTGCGAGCTTCGAGAAGCCGCAGTCGCAGTGGCCCGACGGCCCGGGCAGGGTCAACCGCCCGGCGGTGGTCTCGGTGTGGCGCAAGGACGGCAGGCGCATCGGCGTCTGAGCTCTCACCCGCCTGGGGGCGCCTGCGGCCCGCCGTCCACCGTTCGGCGCAGGTGAGCGTGCGCCCGGCCTTCCGCACCGGAAGGCTGGGCGCATGGCTTCGGACCGGGCACACGCGGGACGACGGGGCATCACCAAGGACCTGGTGACGGCGGTGACGCCGCGCGCGGTCCTGCTGATCCTCGGCGTGCTCGCTCTGCAACTGGCCTTCATCGCCTCCTACGTGGGCGCCTTCCACAAGCCGTCCCCGCACCGGGTGCCGATCGCGGTCGTGGCGCCCGAGCAGGCGGGCGCGGAGCTGGCACGTCAGCTCGACGCGCTGGACGGCGATCCGGTCGAGGTCAAGCGGACGGTCACCGACCGGGCCACCGGCGAGCGGCTGGTCCGGGACCGGGAGGTCGACGCCGCCTTTGTGGCCGACCCGGCGGGCGACACCGACGACCTGGTGGTCGCGACCGGCGCCGGGGCCTCCCTCGCGCAGGCGCTGGAAGGTGTCTTCACGCAGGTCCAGGAGGGCCGGCAGCGCAACCTGGAGACCGTCGACCTGGTACCGGCCACCCGGGGCGACGCCCGCGGACTGACCTCGTTCTACCTGGTCGTCGGCTGGTGCGTCGGCGGCTACCTGTGCGCGGCGATCATGGCCATGAGCTACGGCGCGCGTCCGTCGAACATGACCAGGGCGCTGATCCGGATCGTCGCGCTCGCGCTGTACTCGGTGGCGGCCGGCGCCGGCGGCGCGGCACTGGTCGGCCCGGTGCTCGACGCGCTGCCCGGCAGCAGCTTCGAACTCGCGGCGCTGGGCGCGCTGGTGGTGTTCGCGGTGGGCGCGGCGACGCTGGCGCTGCAGGCGCTCGCCGGGGTCGTCGGCATCGGTCTGGCGATCCTGCTGATCGTGGTGCTCGGCAACCCGAGCGCGGGGGGCGCCTACGCGGGGCCGCTGCTGCCGACGTTCTGGCGGGAGATCGGGCCCGCCCTGCCGCCGGGCGCGGGGACCTGGGCCGCCCGGTCGATCGCCTACTTCGACGGTGCCGCGGTGACCATGCCGCTGGTGGTGCTCGGCGGCTGGGCGGTCGCCGGTGTGGCGCTGACGCTGCTGTTCGCGCTGCGCCACCGGCGGCGCCCGGGGGCGCACCGCGCCGTCGACGCATCGGCCGGCGCCACGGCCGCCGAGTGGGACGACGGCACGGACGACACGGCGGCGCCACGTGCCGGCGAGACCGGAACACCGACAGCCGCCCCCACCGAGCCGACGGACGACAACGGCTCCCACGCCCACGCCCGCGCCGCCGACGACAACACCGGCACGGAACGGGCCCGGGGCCACGACAACCCCGGCACCCGGCCCGGCACCGCCCCTGCCGCCGGGCCCGCCACCTCCGGGCCCGCCGCCTCCGGGACCACCGCCTCCGGGGCCACCGCCTCCGGGACCACCGCCGACGACGAGTCCGACTACGCGACGGACTTCGAGGACTACGACGACGTCGAGGACGTCCGCGTCTACCAGGAGGGCGAGCGCCCGCCGCGCGTACCGGACGAGCGCGGCGACACCGAGCGCCGCGCTCCCCACGACAGGGAGCACCCCGACGAGGAACGCCCCGACGAGGGGAACGGCGGCGCCGCGCCCTCCGAGCGGCGCTGACGCGATCCCCCCGCCCCCGCCGACCGGTATCCGGCCAACCGGCCAACTCCGCCCGGCCGCCGCACTTTTCCACTTGGTACCTTCTACGGTGATAACCGACAGTCGCTCATGACGCCGAGGAGATCACCGAATGGCCCTGTGGGACCGGATCAAGGAATCCGCCGCCTCCATGCAGTCCCAGCTCAACAGCAAGAAGAACGAGCTGAAGAGTGGTGGTTTCCGCGACGCGAGCATGGCCATGTGCGCGCTGGTGGCGGCCGCCGACGGCTCGATCGACTACTCGGAGCGCCAGCGCGTCTCGTCGCTGATCGCGACGAACGACGTGCTGCAGAACTTCCCCGCCGACGACCTCCAGCGCCGGTTCGACGACAACTGCCAGAAGCTGACGGCCGACTACCAGCTCACCAAGGTGACGCTGATGCAGGTCATCGGCAAGCTCCAGAAGAAGCCGGTGGAGGGGCGCGCGGTCATCCAGATCGGCATCGTCATCGGCGGCGCCGACGGCAACTTCGACGCCGACGAGCGTGCCGTGGTCAAGGAGGCGTGCTTCGCGCTGGGCATCCCGCCCCACGAGTTCGACCTCTGAGTGCTCTGTTCTCCGTAGCCGAGCCCTCGCGCACCGAACGGCCCTGTTCCGGACTCCGGTCCGGAACAGGGCCGTTCCGCGTATCCGGTCAGTTGATCGTGAACAGCGGCGCGGTGATCATGAGGCCCAGGTCGTCGCCGGCGTGCGCGATGAGGGCGAACAGCATCAGCGACGCGCCGCCCAGCGCCAGGTCCTTCATGAAATGCAGCATCTCGCTCTGACGGGCGCCCGCCTCGGTCTCCCGCCAGAAGGCGTGCATCAGCACGGCGGTCGGTACCAGGAAGAAGAAGAGGATCAGCGCGCCCAGGTCGGCCCAGACGCCGAACAGCACACTGAGTCCGCCGACCAGCAGCATCACACCGGTCACGAGGGTCGCCGGCCTCGCGAACGGAACCCCTCTGGACTTCGCGTAGCCGACCATCGCGGCCGTTTTGCCGAGATGGTTCATGGCTGATCCGAGGAAAAGGATCACAAAGAGGATGCGGCCGATCAGTACCAGTACGTCCATCGGGACCTCCGAAGGGGCCTCGTTCGACGGGAGGGCGGTCGATTCCAGCCTAGGTGCCGGGGGAGCGGGCCGCCTGCCGACGGCGGGGGCGTGGCGTGCGGACAGGGTGGGGCGGCGCCCCCGGCCTTGCCGGTGCCGGGAGCGCTCTCACGCCTTCCTCGCGCGGCCGAGCGGGCGCCGACGCGTGCTCAGCGGCGGGGCCGGCCGCCGCGCCGGCGTCGGCTGACCGCCGCCGGAGAGCCGTCGGCGGGCGGGCCCGCGTTCAGGATCCGCAGCACGGCCCGGTCCGCCCGCACGATCTCGCGCATCCGGTCGGCGTCGACGGCCGGGTCACCGGTGCGCGGCAGCCGCGCGAGTTCCCGGAGGGTGCCGCGCAGCGCGAGGGCACCCTCCACGTAGGGCGCCGCGGCGTGCGCCGCCAGCATCAGCACGAGGGCGGCGGCGCCGGTGAGGAGGCCGAGAGGGCCCCACAACTGGGCGAGCAGCGCGGTCAGGACGGCACCCGACGCGGTGGCCGCCCGGGGCGGGTGCGCTTGCCACGGCCGCCGGCCGCCGCCCTCCAGCGCCGTCAGGTGGGTGCGCAGCACGGCCCGCCGCAGCCGCCTGTCCCGCACCGGATCGCCGGTGGAGGGGACGCGGCTCAGCAGCCGGTGGGTGAGCCGGCGTGCCTGGCGTCGGAGCAGCACCCGCACGGCGGTGTGCAGAAGGGGCGCGAGCAGCAGCACGAGCAGTGCGGCGAGTACCCCCGGGACGCCCAGCAGCGCCGGTGACTGGTCGAGAAGGCCGGTGGGTAGGGGACAGGACGACATGAGATGCCTCCGCTGTGGCCGGAAACGGCTTGCGGAGGGTCGGGGTCACGAGCCCCGGGCTTTCCCGGAGTTGGAGCGAGGAACTTCCAAGATCTTTCCGACGAGCGCCGGGCGGCGGGCGGGCCCGGCGCGGAGGGGGTCCTGATGGGCGCGGAGACCACGTCCGAGGCGGAGGGCCCGACGGACCGCGAACTGCTGGAGCGGCTGCGCGCCCCCGTCGAAGCGGACACCCGTGAAAGGGCGTTGGAGACGCTCGTCCGGCGGCACCTGTCCGCCGTCCTCGCCTTCCTCGCCGGCCGGACCCGGGACGCCGAGCTGGCCGCGGAGCTGACCCAGCAGACGTTCGCCGACGCGGTCGCCATCCTCACCGACCCCCGGTCGTCGGCCTGGCCGAGGGAGCCCGACCGCTTCCGGGCGTGGCTGCTCGGCATCGCCGACCGCCGCCGGCTCAACCACTACCGGCGGCGCGGCCGGGAGGCCGGGCGCTCCAAGGTGCTGGGCGAGGACCGGAGCCTGGACGACCTCCCCCGCGAGGACCCGGAACGCCCCGACCCGGCCGACGACCCGGTCCGACTCCACCAGGCGCGACTGGTCGTCCAGGAGGTCGCCCGCACCCTGCCGCCCGACGACCGGGAACTGTACGAGTGCTACTACCGTGAGGAGTTGAGCCCCGCCCGGATCGCCGAGCGGCTCGGCCGGGCCGCGAAGACCGTCAACAACCGGATCGCCGCGATCAAGACCGTGGTCAGTGAGGGCTTCCACGCCTTCCTGCTCGTGGCGAACGACCGCACGACGTGTGCTCTGCTGGTCGAGATCGTCAGCAGCCACCCGGTGCCGTTCAGCGCCGAGTTGCGGGACCACGTGGTCAAGCACACCTACAACTGCGCGCGTTGTGGCAGCTGCGGACAGTGCCGGCTGTGCCGGGTCACCGACCCGGCGCGGATCACCAGCGCCTGCACCCGCTCGGCCGACTGCGAGCGCTGCGCGGTCTGCCACCGCGAACACCTCGCGCTGCGCGCCGACTGGGCACCCGCCCTCGCGCTGCTGCTGTTCCTGCGGCCGGTGCGCGAGGCGGTCCTGGAGGTGATCCGGCAGACGACCACGTCCCCGAGCGACGGCGGGGACCACGGCGACGGGGATGTCGGCGGGCTGTCCGCGAGGCGCGGCCGGCCGCGGGGGCGACGGCGCCTCCAGGTCGCGGCGGCGGGAGTCTCGGCCGCGGTCGTGCTCGCGGGCGGCGCCTATCTGACGGGGTTGGCGGGCGGCGAGGAGAACACGCCCGCCGACGGCCCGGACGCTCCGCCGGCCGCCGGGACCCGCATCGTCAGCGTCGTCCCGGTGACCGCGTCCGGCGACGTCCGGGCCGACCACGCGGTCCTCGACCTGTCGGACGCCCCGCTGGACGGCTGCGGGCCCCCTCCGTGGGCCACCGCCCCCGACATCGTCACCTGCTTCCCGAACTCCGCTACCGCTCAGGCATGTTGGGTCGAACAGGACCGCACGACCGTGCTGTGCGGGTCCCCCTGGGAGAAGCGGGTACGGCGGCACGCCACCTCCGACGGGCCGGTCGGACCGGCCGAGCCGCGCCCCGAGGCGGACCGGTGGCCGTGGGCGCTGGAGCTGGACGACGGCACCCGCTGCAACCCCCGCTGGGGCGGTCCGGCGCCGGTCCTGCCAGGCGAACTCAGCGCCCGGTACACCTGCGAGGGCGCCGGACTTGTCGTGGAGGGCGCCGACGTGCCGTTGATCGACAGGTCGGCGGAGGTATGGACGGTGCAACTGCTCCCGCCGGGAGGGGACACCGGTTCGAGTCCTCGGCTCGAGCCGCGGCGGAAGGTCGCGGCGGTGTACTTCGCCGGACGCCCCTGACCGCTCGGGGCAGGGGCGTCCGCACGTCTCACTCCGGGGAAGGGCGTCAGGTGGCGTGACCGTCGTCGCCGCCGTGGCGCCGGTGCGGGTGGATGGTGTGCGGTCGGTGGCCGATGCGGGTGCGACGACGGGTGGTCACGTCCTGTCCTTTCTTCGCGTTGCGGACGAATCGGGTGGCTTGCGGGCATGCGTGCCCCAGGGCCGGGCAGCACGTGGCACCCCGGCACGGGGGAACGGTTGACTCCTCGCCGGAGGGCCGGCGTAACGGGAGAGAAGGGTGGCGCGCCCGGCGCGCCGCTGGAGACGGCTGCAGGGTTCAGGCGGTCGAGGGACCGCCGGTCGGCGATGTGCGGCTTCCTGCCGCGAGGGCTGTCCTGCGCATGTGCACGAGACTAGGCGGCGCCGACGACGGGTGTCATGCGCTTTTCACCCCGCGCCCACCGACCCGCGAGGGTGCCGCGTCGAACGCGAACAGGCCCGCACGACACGGTGGTTGACCGTGTCGCGCGGGCCTGTTCGGGTGCGGCCGTCAGCTGCCGTGGAGCAGGACCGGGAAGGCGGCGAGGTCGTTCTGGGTGAGCACGGGGAGGTTGCGGATCTCCTCCACCGGGACGGCCAGCCGCAGCCTCGGGAAGCGCTCGAAGAGCGCCGGCAGCGCGATGGACGCCTCCAGGCGGGAGAGTGCGGCGCCGGGGCAGATGTGCGGGCCGTGGCCGAACGTCATGTGCCGGATCGGCGTCTCGCGCCGGATGTCGAACGCGTCGGCGTCGGGGCCGTGTTGGGCGCGGTCGCGGCCGATCGCGCGGTAGGAGACCACCACGCCCTCGCCCTCCCGCACCACCGTGTCGCCGACCTGGACGTCCTCGGTGGCGAAGCGCATCAGGAGGTGGGTGGTGGGGGTGTCCCAGCGCAGCGTCTCCTCGATCACCGTGTCCCAGCCGACGCTTCCGTCCAGCACGAGTTCCAGCTGGTCGGGGTGGGTGAGCAGGGCGCGGACGGCGTTGAGTATCAGCCCGATCGTGGTCTCGTGGCCGGCGGCGACCATCGCCTTGAGGTTGCCGACCACCTCCTCCTCGGTGAGCGGTTCGCCGCCCTCGTCGGCGAGGATGAGCGCGCTGGTCAGGTCGTCGGCGGGCGCGGCCGTCCGCTCGCGCACCATCTCCGTGAAGATGACGTCCAACTCCCCGATGACCGCGAGTCTTTCGTCCTGCGGCGTGAGCATCGAGAAGAACGCCTTGTACAACTCGTGCAGCCGGGGGTGCAGCGCGGGGTCGACGCCCATCAGGTGGCTCACCACCAGCATCGGCAGCGGCTGGGCGAAGACCGGTTTGAGGTCCACCGGGCCGTCGGCGCCGTGCTCGGCGAGGTCGTCGAGCAGCCGGGCGGTGATGTCCTCGATGACCGGGCGCAGCGCCTCCAGCCTGCGCGGGGTGACCGCCTGCGCCGTCTTGGCGCGCAGCCGGCGGTGTTCGGGGCCGTCGACGGTGAACATCGAGCGGCCCGCGTCGATCATGCCGATCAGCGGCCACTCGTGGGTGACCCGGCCGCTCCGCCACAGCTCCCAGCGGTTGATGTCCTTGACCAGGCGGGCGTCGTTCAGCAGGCGGCGGGCCTCGGCGTGGGAGGTCACCGTCCAGGCCGGCACGCCCAGCAGGTCGATGCGGGTGATCGGGGCCGCCTCGCGCAGCGCCGCGGTCTCCCCGTCGAGGTCCCCGACCATGGGGTCGATGACCAGCGGGCACCGCCCGGTCTCCGGTGCCTGACCGGCTGGCTTGGTCGCTGACTGACCGTTCAACGTCTTCCTCCGTACGCGGGGGTGGGCGTGAAGTGGACCGGCAGCCCCGTCATGCCCCGCAGGAACGGGGAGGGACGCCGCGCGAGGGCCTGCGCCGGGACGGCCAGGTCGATGTCGGGCAACCTGTCCAGCAGCACCTCGATGCCGGTGCGGGCGATCGTCTCGGCGATCTCGCGCGCGGGAAAAGGGCACTGGAACTCGCCGTGGCTGAAGGCGAAGTGGGCGTAGTTGCCGTCGCGGAAGCCGTCGGCGGAGCCGACCGACGCGGTCTGCGTCTCGGGGTCGGAGTTGGCACCGGCGAGGCCGAGCAGCAGCAGGTCGCCCGCGTTCACGTGGCGGTCGGCGAGCCGGGTGTCGCGGGCCGCCCAGCGGCCGGCGAGGATCTGCGTGGGGGTGTCCTCCCACAGCACCTCGTTCATCGCCTCGTGGACGCTGTGCCGGCCGCCGGCCAGCGAGGCCGCGAACCGGTCGTCGGTCAGCATCAGCCGCACCGAGTTGCCGATCCAGTCGGCGGTCGGCAGGTACCCGGCGGCGGTGATCGCCATCAGGTCGAGCAGGTACTCCTCGTCGGTGAAGTGCGCCGGGCAGGCCAGCATGGAGGAGGTGACGTCGGCGCCGGGACGCTCACGGCGGCTGGCGACGAGCCGGCCGACGAGGGCGCCGAACTCCTGGTGGGCGGCGATCGCGTCGGCGCCGCCGTCGGCGAGCGCGCCGAGCGTGCGGATCAGCGCCGGGCCGTCGGAGTCGGGGAAGCCGAGGAGGCGGCCGAGCACGAGGATCGGCAGCGGCTTGGCGTACGCCGAGACCACCTCGGCCTCGCCGACCGTGCAGAAGCCGTCGACGAGCCGGTCGGCCAGCTCCTCGGCGTGCTTGCGCAGCTCCATGCGGCTCACCCGCTCCAGCGCGCCCTCCACCATCTTCAGGTGCCGCTGGTGCTCCTCGCCGACGGTGTAGTAGATCGACGGCTGGCGGTTGCCGATCATCGGCAGCAGCGGCCAGTCCTGCGGGATGTGCGGCCACTGGTTCCACAGCCCCGGGTCCCGGGGGAAGAGGACCGGGTCGCCGGTGACCTGGTACATCTCCCGGTAGCCGATCACCAGCCAGGCCGGTACGTCACCGGGCAGCAGGACGGGGACGACCGGGCCGTGCTCCCGCCGCATCTCCCGGTAGAGCGCCGCCGGGTCGGTGTGGAACCGGGGTCCCATGAGCGGCACGGCGCCTGACGGGCTGGGCCACCTCGCGGCGGCCTGGCCGCCCGTCCGGGACACCGCGGAGTGGGGCTGGCTGGTCACTGGTTCTCTCTCCCGCGCGGCGATGATGATCGGTTGTGTCAACGCCGGACCAGACTAGGACAGTTGTCGACCGGTTTGGCGGGCCTTGGGTAAACCGGGACACACGGGCGGGGGGCCACCCGCCTGTGAGATTCCCCAGCCCCGCGCCTTCCCCGTTTCCTGGGGGCCAGCCCCCAGACCCCCGTTCCTCAATCGCCGGACGGGCTACAGGTAGCC
>NZ_WMLF01000430.1 GCF_014156695.1 Streptomyces durbertensis
AGGGCGCCGAGGAGCGCCCTGGCACGACCCCGTGTCGCCCGGGGCGGCTCAGCCGCGCCGCTGTGCGGTCGGTCGGGGAGCGGGGGTCAGGCCGTGCCGGATGGCGTGCGCGGAGTCGATGCCGTAGCAGAACTCCCGCAGGGCGCGGATGCAGAGACGGAAGAAGTCGCGCATGAGCTCGTCCTTTGTCGCTCGCGGCGCGTCGGCGGTGCGGAGGGTGCCGACGCGGCCCGGTGTTCCTGTGGCGGGCCCTCGGGACACCGTCCGGTCGGATGCCGGCCGGCGCCGGTGTCGGGGCGGTCGGCCCGGACACCGGGCCTTGCTTCACGAGACTGCCAGCGCGACCCCGGCGGCACCAGTGGCGCTGACGACAGGGTTCGATAAGATTCCGCCATGACCGGGAAGACGCTCGAGAACGCCGCACGGCACCGCGTCGCGCTGCTCGTGACCGCCGACTCCTCACCGTTCGAGTTGGGAGTGGTGACCGCCGTGTTCGGGCCCTACCTCCCGGACCTGATCCCGCCCCGCTACGAGCTGAGGGTGTGCGCGGAGAACGCCACCCCGGTCCCGCTCGGAGCAGGGGCCTCGCTCAGCACGCCGTACGGACTCGACGACCTGGTGGAGGCCGACACGGTGGTGGTGCCGAGCAGCGCAGACCTGGACACGCCGCCGTCCGAGCGGCTGCTGGAGGCGCTCAGAGCGGCCCATCGAGCCGGAGCGCGGATGGTGTCCACGTGCACCGGGGCGTTCACCCTCGCCGCCGCCGGCCTGCTGGACGGCCGACGGGCCACGACGCACTGGCGGTGGGCGGAGCTGCTGCGCGCCCGCCACCCGCTGGTCGAGGTGGACCCGGCCCCGCTGTACGTCGACGACGGTGACGTGCTGACCAGCGCCGGCAGCGCGGCCGGCCTCGACCTGTGTCTGCACCTGGTCCGGAAGGACTTCGGCACCGAGTTCGCCAACACGGTCGCGCGCCGGCTGGTGATCCAGCCGCACCGGGACGGCGGCCAGGCCCAGTACGTCGAGGCGCCCGTGGGTGCGCCGACGGCGGAGGACAACGGCGTCGCGCGCAGCATGACGTGGGCTCTGGAGCATCTGGCGGAGCCGGTCACGGTGGCCGATCTGGCGCGGCGGGCGGACATGTCCGAACGCAGCTACCTGCGGCACTTCGCGCGGACCACCGGGAGTTCGCCGATCCGTTGGCTGGTCGCCCGCCGGGTGCGCGCGAGCCTGCCGATGCTGGAGAGCACCCGCGCCTCGATCGAGGAGGTCGCGGCGGCCGTCGGCTTCGAGTCGGTGGTGACCTACCGGCACCACTTCGGCCGGCTCATGCGCACGTCGCCGTCGGCGTACCGGCGTGGCTTCCGCGCCGCGCCGGCGGGCGCGCCGACGGATGCTCCCGCCGGGATCGACGCCGGTGCCGGGTCCGACCGGCTGGCCGGCTGAGGGCCGGGCCGGTCGGGCACGCCGCGCGCCTCTTCGGTCCGCTCAGCTCAGACCCTTGAGGAAGGCGAAGAGGGTCGCGGCCAGCTCGGCCGGCGCGTCCTCCTGGACCAGGTGCCCGGCGCCGGGGATGACCGTCAGCTCCGCCTTCGGCAGGCGGCCGACCAGCTCGTGGCCCCGCTCGACGGGGATCCACCGGTCCTCCGCGCCCCAGCAGACGAGCGTGGGCGGTCGCAGGTCCCCGAACCGCGCGTCGAGTTCGTCGGTGTAGCGCTGGTCGGCCTGGGCGATCTGGCGGTAGAACGCCGGCTGGCCGACCTCACCGAGCCACGGTGCCACCAGCTGCTCCGCGACGTCGGGAGCGAGGCCCGGGTGGCTCGCCGAGCGCACGTACTCACGCACAAGTGCCGCGTGCATAGCCGGCGGCAGCTGCTCGAACACCGAGGTGTTCGCCCCCACGAGCCGGAAGAACGGGGAGCCCCAGGGGGCGAGGGCGACGGGGTCGACGAGTGCCAGCCGCCGGTAGGGGGCGCCGTGGAGGAGACTGGCGCGCAGGGCCACGGCGCCCCCGAAGTCGTGCGCCACCACGTGCGGGTCGGTGAGACCCCAGTGCGTCAGCAACTCGGTGAACACCAGGCCCTGCGCGTCGAGCGACACGTCCTGCCCGGCCCGCTTCTCGGACACGCCGTAGCCGGGCATGTCCCACACGTAGACGCTGAAGTGCGGGGCGAAGGAGCGTGCCACGCCGCGCCACACGAACGAGGAGAAGGGCGTGCCGTGGAGCAGTACAACAGCTTCCGGGCCGTTCCCGAGCCGGTTCCAGCGCACCTCGCCTGCCGTGCTGTGGTACGTCTCGCTCAGCGACCAGTCGTTCAAGGGTCCCTCCTCGTTCCGTGGGGGTCACGAAGGAGAAGGGTACGCGCGCCCAGCCGCTGACCCTCGGTGCTGCGACGGTGAACGGCCTTCCCTCACACATGTGGTGACGTGTGATCAGGTACGGCCTCGGTGAAGGCGTTGCCGGCCATGCCGGCGGTGAGGGTGGTGCCGTCGGCGGGGTCGATGAGGAGGAAGGAGCCGGTGCGGCGGGAGGTGGTGTAGTCGTCCACGGCGAGGGGTTCGGCGGTGCGCAGGACGACGCGGCCGATGTCGTTGGGGAGCAGTTCGCCGGGGTTGTTCTGTTGGGAGAGGTCGTCGAGGGTGAGTCGGGAGGGGATCTGCTTGACGATGGCCTTGACGGTGCGGGTGGTGTGCTTGAGCAGGACGCGGGTGCCGGGCCGCAGCGGGGTGTCGTGGAGGTGGCAGACGGTGGCGGTGAGGTCCTGACTGGGGGCCGGTGGCTGGTCGTTGGGGACGAGGAGGTCGCCTCGGGAGATGTCGAGGTCGTCGGCGAGGCGGACGGTGACGGACTGGGGGGCCCAGGCGGTGTCGACGGGGCGGCCGAGGTTGTCGATGGCCTCGATGGTGCTGGTCCGGCCGGAGGGCAGCACCGTGACCTGTTGTCCGACGCGCAGGACACCGGCGTTCAACTGGCCTGCGTAGCCGCGGTAGTCGGGGTGTTCGGCGGACTGCGGGCGGATGACGTACTGGACGGGGAAGCGGGCCGCCTCCGCCGTGGGGTCGTGGGTGACCGGGACCGTCTCCAGGTGTTCCAGCACGGTCGGGCCGGCGTACCAGTCCATGGTGGCGGAGGGGGTGACGACGTTGTCCCCGGCGAGCGCGGAGATGGGGATGGTGGTGATCTCGGGGACGCCGAGGGAGGCGGCGTAGGCGGTGAACTCCTTGGCGATGGTCGCGAAGACGGGTTCGGCGTAGTCGACGAGGTCCATCTTGTTGACCGCGAGCACCACGTGGGGGACGCGGAGGAGGGCGGCGACGGCGGCGTGGCGGCGGGTCTGCTCGACGACGCCGTTGCGGGCGTCGACGAGGATGATCGCCAGTTCGGCGGTGGAGGCGCCGGTGACCATGTTGCGGGTGTACTGCACGTGGCCGGGGGTGTCGGCGAGGATGAACCGCCGCCTTGGTGTGGCGAAGTAGCGGTAGGCGACGTCGATGGTGATGCCCTGTTCCCGCTCGGCGCGCAGCCCGTCGGTGAGGAGGGCGAGGTCGGGGGTGTCCTGGCCGCGGTTGCGGGAGGCGTGCTCGACGGCCTCCAGTTGGTCGGCGAGGACGGACTTGGAGTCGTGGAGGAGGCGTCCGACGAGGGTGGACTTGCCGTCGTCGACGGAGCCGGCGGTGGCGAAGCGCAGCAGCGAGGTGGCCGAGGTCGCCTGGGTGAGATCGGTGAGATCGGTGGGGCCGGTGGTGGTGGACATCAGAAGTACCCCTCGCGCTTGCGGTCTTCCATCGCGGCCTCGGAGAGCTTGTCGTCGGCGCGGGTGGCGCCGCGTTCGGTGAGCCGGGAGGCGGCGATCTCGGTGATGACCTTCTCGATCGTGTCGGCGTCGGAGTCGACCGCGCCGGTGCAGGACATGTCGCCGACCGTGCGGTAGCGGACCAGGCGGCGCTCCAACCTCTCGCCGTCCTTGGGGCCGCCCCACTCGCCGGGCGCCAGCCACATGCCGGAACGCTGGAAGACCTCACGCTTGTGCGCGTAGTAGATCGCCGGCAGTTCGATGTTCTCGCGGGCGATGTACTGCCACACGTCCAGCTCGGTCCAGTTCGAGAGCGGGAAGACGCGGACGTGCTCGCCGGGGGCGTGGCGGCCGTTGTAGAGCTGCCACAGCTCGGGGCGTTGGCGGCGGGGGTTCCAGGCGCCGAACTCGTCGCGCAGGGAGAACACGCGCTCCTTGGCGCGGGCTTTCTCCTCGTCGCGGCGGCCGCCGCCGAAGACGGCGTCGAAGCGGTGGTCGGAGATCGCCCGCAGCAGCGGCACGGTCTGCAGCGGGTTGCGGGTGCCGTCCGGGCGCTCGCGCAGCTCGCCGCGGTCGATGAACTCCTGCACGGAGGCCACGTGCAGGCGCAGTCCGTGCTCGGCGACGACGCGGTCGCGGTAGTCGATGACCTCGGGGAAGTTGTGCCCGGTGTCCACGTGCAGCAGCGCGAACGGCACCGGCGCCGGCGTGAACGCCTTCAGCGCCAGGTGCAGCATCACGATCGAGTCCTTGCCGCCGGAGAACAGGATCACCGGCCGCTCGAACTCGCCCGCGACCTCCCGGAAGACGTGCACCGCCTCCGACTCCAACGCGTCCAGATGGCTC
>NZ_WMLF01000431.1 GCF_014156695.1 Streptomyces durbertensis
GGCGTGGTGACCGCGTCCGGGGTGGTCGGGGTCGGGGAGCCGGTGACGGGTTCGCCGTGGCCGCCGTCGCCGGGGCGCACGTCGCGCAGCAGGACGGTCACCAGGACGGCGATCACCGTGATCATCGCGGCGCTCACGTACGCCGTCAGGTGGAGTCCGCTCACGAACGCCTTCCCGGCGGCGTCCATCAGCGCGCCGCCCACCTCGGCCGGCAGCCGTTCGGCGACGGCCGCCGCACCTCCGATGGTGTCCAGCGCGGGGCCCGCGGCGTCCGCCGGCACCCCGGCCGGCAGGCCGTCCGTCATCTGCGAGCGGTAGACGGCGGTGCCGGCGCTGCCGATCACCGCGATGCCCAGGGCCATGCCCATCTCCGTGCCGGTCTCGGACAGCGCGGAGGCCGTGCCGGCCCGCTCCGGCGGCGCACCCGCGATGATCATGTCGGTGCCGAGCGCCATCGTGGGGCCGAAACCCAGGTGCAGCACGACCAGCGCGGCGATCACCGTGGCCGCCGAGGAGTCAGGGCCGACCTGCGCCAGCATCAGCACGCCGACGACCGACACCAGCAGACCGGCACCCATCAGGTACGCGTGCCGCATCAGCCGCAGCAGCACCGGCGCCCCGAGGATCGTCACCAGTCCGGCGAGCACGCCCGGCAGCCCGTACAGGCCCGCCTGGAACGGCGACAGGCCGAGCACCATCTGCAGGTACTGGCCGATGAAGAACATCATGCCGCCGCTGGCGAACACCGTGAGTCCCACCGCCGCGAGCGAGATCGTGAAGCCGCGGTTGGCGAACAGCCGCAGGTCGACGAACGGCTGCCGCTGACGGCGCTGCCGCCGCAGGAAGACCGCACCGACCGCCAGCCCGGCCGCCATCGCCAGCACCGGGACCAGACTCAGCCCGTGCTCGGCCGTCTTCTTGATGCCGTACACGAAGGAGAGGACCGTCACCAGCGACAGCACGGCGCTCAGCACGTCCAGCCGGCCCGGCACCGGGTCCTTGAACTCCGGCAGCAGCAGCGGACCGGCGGCCAGGAGCACCACCATCACGGGCACGTTCAGCAGGAACACCGAGCCCCACCAGAAGTGCTCCAGCATCGCACCGCCGACCAGCGGTCCGGCGCCGGCGCCCAGCATGAAGCTGGACAGCCACACGCTGATGGCCACCGTCCGCTGCTTCGGGTCGTGGAACATGTTGCGGATCAGCGACATCGTGGACGGCATCAGCGTCGCCCCGGCCAGGCCCAGCACCGCGCGGGCGGCGATCAGTTGGCCGGGACTGCTCGCGACGGCCGCCAGCACGGACGCGGCGCCGAACGCGGCGCCGCCGATCATCAGGAGCTTCCGGCGTCCGATGCGGTCGCCGAGCGTGCCCATGGTGATCAGCGAGCCGGCGATCAGGAAGCCGTAGATGTCCACGATCCACAGCAGTTGCGCGCTGCTCGGCCGCAGATCGGCGCTCAGGTGCGGCACCGCGAGGTGCAGCACGGTCATGTCGAGGGAGATCAACAGGGTCGGCATGGCCAGCACGGCCAGCCCGATCCACTCCCGCCTGCCCGCGCGTCGTGGCGCGGCAACGGTGTCGGAATGCTTGCTGTCGGAAGTCATGGCGCTCACGCTAGGACCTCAACATAACTTCAAGTCAAACGGTTTCCGCCTCGGGCGGCGAGTTTCCGCGCGCCTCTCACTTCGCGCCCGGCTGGGCAGCCAACTCCGCTCCCGGAGCGAGGAGTTGGACAAGGCCGGTCAGGTCTTCGGTGGCGTGGTCTCCGCCGGCAAGCCGCAGCCGCATGAAGTCCGCGAGGGGGCTGAGCAGCGCGGTGCTGACGCCCTGCTCCTCGGCGGTGGCCAGAACGTTTCTGATGCCGGCGGCCTGCATCCCCAGGTTGGACACCACGTCGCCGGTGTGGTCGCCCGTGTCGATCCGGCGCGCGTACTCCGGCGCGGCGGCGCCCATCGCCGCCAGCCATGTCCCGACGTCACCGGCCACCTCGCGGGCGTCGATCCCCGCCGAGCGCACCAGTGCGAAGGCGTGCAGCACCCCGCCGAACATCCCGTACATCGCACTGAGCAGCGCCACGTCCCACAGCGCGGCCGCCCCCGGGTCCGCACCCTTGTAGTGGCCGGCGCCGAACGCGTCCAGCAGCGCGCGGTACTCGCGGAAGACGCGTTCGCTGCCGCTGTAGTAGAGGAAGGCGTGCGGGCCGCCGATCATGGGCGGTACGGCCATGATGCCGCCGTCCAGGTAACCGCCGCCCCGGGCGCGCACCAGCTCGGCCACGCGCCGGGCCTGCCCGGGCGTGCCGTTGGTCAGGTCAACGACGTCCCGGCCGGCGAGCTCGACGCCGTCCAGCACGTCCAGCACGCTGTCCTCGTCCAGCAGACAGACGACCGTCAGCGGACTCGCGCCCACCGCCTCGGCCGGCGAACCCGCCGCCAGCGCCCCCTTGTCCACCAGCGGCTCCGCCCGGGCCGCCGTCCTGTTCCAGACCGTCACCCGATGCCCCGCGTCGAGCAGCGCCCGTGCCAGCTCTCGGCCCATCGCCCCGAGTCCGAGCACACTCACATCGCTGCCCGAACCGTCCGCCTTCTTCGCTTCTCCTGTCATGCCCCCAGCCTCGAACGGGCCCCCTAAACGATCAAGAACGCACTTCGAAGTGCGTGGTTACCCGAAGGTGCGTGGTTACCCGAAGGTCTGTTCAATGCGGGACACTTGGGGTCGACGAGGAACGACGGGGGCGACGGGGGCTACATGGCCGAGCAGCGGTTCCAGTGCGGGCTCGACGCCGCGATGCACGTCATCAGCGGCAAGTGGAAGGTGCTCATCCTGTGGGCGCTCGACGAACACGGAACGTGCCGCTTCGGCGAGCTGCGGCGTGTGGTGGGCGCCTCGGAGAAGGTCCTCACCCAACACCTGCGCGAACTCGAACGCGACGGCATCGTGCGCCGCGCGGTGGTCGTCGCGGAACCACCCCGCGTCGTCGAGTACAGCCTCACCGAAGAGGGCCACCACCTCAACGAGGCGCTTGGCCCCCTCGGCGACTGGGGCCGACGCCGCATGGCCCCGGCAGCCACCGGCTGAAGGCGGGCGCCTCAGCTCAGCCGGTGGCCGGTGGTGGCGTCCACGTGGTCGGGCACCTCGTCGTGCCGGTCCCCGACCGTCAGCGTGCCCGTCGGCTCGAACAGCAGCAGCGACGCCCCGCCCTCGGAGAACGGCCGGTGCTCGACGCCGCGCGGAACGACAAACACGGACCCGCGCTCCAACGTCACCACCCGCTCGGCCGGGCGGCCGTCGGCGACCGGTTCCCCGTCCCTCAGGGCGATACCCAGCTCGCCCTCGACGACAAGGAAGAACTCGTCGGTGTGGTCGTGCGCGTGCCACACGTGCTCGCCCTCGACCTTGGCGATGCGGACGTCGTAGTCGTTGACCTGGGCGACGATGCGCGGACTCCACAGTTCGGTGAACGAGGCGTAGGCGTCGGCGAGTTGAATCGGCTGTCGGCTCATGCCGTCGATCCTGCCGGAAAAACCGGTGGAGCGCGGACGGCGGCGGTTGCTACGGTCCCGACGACGTGACCCCGGAGCGCCGCGCACCCCGCGCTCCCCTACCGGGCCGCCCGGCCCTGGAGAGAAGTGTTTATGACCCGGCCCGCGCCGAGCGCGCCTCGCCGCGACGCGGCCACGGACGCCCCCGTCCGCTGACCGACCGTCCACCGCTGCCCAGCTTCCCCGCGCCTGCGGCCCGACCGACGGCCCAGGCCACACGAGGCCCGCTCGGCCTGCTCCTGCTGCTTGAGAGTTCCTGAACCCAGCAAGGAGTAACCCGGGTGTCCGACAACACCAAGAGCACCACCCCGCCAGTGCTGCGCACCGACACGTTCGACTGCGTACGCTGCGGGCTGACCGTCACCACGTTCTCCCCCGACGGCGAACGCCGCAACCACTGCCCGAGCTGCCTGTACTCGCGCCACCTCGTCGACCAGGCCGCCGGCGGGCCGTCCGACTGCGGCGCCCGCATGGCACCGATCTCCATCGCCGTGCTGCGCGACGGCCGTTGGGCGGTCATCCACCGCTGCGTGCGCTGCCACGAGCTGACCTCCAGCCCGGTGTGCGTCGACGACAACCAACTGGTGCTGATGCGCACGGCCGTCCGGCCGCTGGCCCAACCACCTTTCCCGCTCGAAGCGTTCGGCGACCTGTGAAGGGGCGGTGACCACCATGCCACGCAGAACCTCCGGTGACCGCCGGGACTCCGCCGGCCGCAGAACATCCGGCACCCGCCGGAACTCCGACGGCCGCAGGGCCAGCGGCGACCGCCGGCCGCAACGCCGCAAGGACGTGCTGCACGGCCGGCGCGGCGAGCCGGGCGACGCCTTCCGGTGCGTCGGCTGCCGCCTCGACGTGCCCGTCGACGCGCCCGGCACCGCCCACCGCAACCACTGCCCGCACTGCCTCACCAGCCGCCACGTCGACGGGCGCGTCCCCGGCGACCGCGCCGAGGAGTGCGGCGGCCGGATGACCGCGCTCAGCCTCTCCGTGCGCGAGGACGGCGAGTGGCTGCTCGTCCACCAGTGCCTCACCTGCGGCACGCTGAAGGCGAACCGGGTCGCCGGCGACGACAACGCGCTCCCC
>NZ_WMLF01000432.1 GCF_014156695.1 Streptomyces durbertensis
GGCCTGCTCCCCGGCCCCGGCCCGGCACAAGGCCGGACGGGGGTCGGGGAGCAGGCCCGCCGTACACGCGGTCCGGGTCCTGTCGCGCCAGGCGGCCACGAGGTCCGCCGGGCGGCCCGCTCAGCGGCGGGCGACGCCCTCCGCGCGCGCCGCCGCGGCCACCGCCGCGGTCACGGCCGGCGCGACCCGCTCGTCGAACGGCGAGGGGATCACCCGCTCCGCGCTCAGCTCGTCGGCCACCACGGCGGCCAGCGCCTCGGCGGCGGCGAGCTTCATGCCCTCGGTGATCCGCGTGGCGCGGACCTGGAGAGCACCGGCGAAGATGCCGGGGAACGCCAGCACGTTGTTGATCTGGTTCGGGTAGTCGCTGCGCCCGGTCGCCACCACGGCGGCGTACTTGCGCGCGACGTCCGGGTGGATCTCCGGCGTCGGGTTGGCCATCGCGAAGACGAAGGCGCCCGGCGCGAGCTTGGCCACGGCCTCCTCCGGCACCGTGCCGCCGCTGACGCCGATGAAGACGTCCGCGCCGTCCAGCGCCGACTCCAGCGAACCGGACAGCCCGGCACGGTTTGTCAGGCCCGCGATCTCCCGCTTCACGTCGGTGAGGTCACCGCGGTCGGAGGAGACGACACCCTTGCGGTCGCAGACCGCGACGTCCCCGATCCCCGCCTCCACGAGGATCTTGGCGATCGCGATACCGGCCGCGCCGGCGCCCGAGATCACCGCCCGCAGCTCACCCAGCGGCCTGTCCGTCAGCTTCGCCGCGTTGCGCAGGGCGGCGAGGGTGACGATGGCCGTGCCGTGCTGGTCGTCGTGGAAGATCGGGATGTCCAGCGCCTCCTGGAGGCGCCGCTCGATCTCGAAGCAACGCGGGGCGGAGATGTCCTCCAGGTTCACCCCGCCGAAGGACGGCGCCAGCCGGACCACCGTCTCCACGATCTCGTCCGTGTCCTTCGTCGCGAGCGCGATCGGCACCGCGTCCACGCCGCCGAACTGCTTGAAGAGGATCGCCTTGCCCTCCATCACCGGGAGCGACGCCTCCGGACCGATGTCACCGAGGCCGAGCACCGCGCTGCCGTCGGTCACGACCGCCACGACCTGGGACTTCCAGGTGTAGTCGTGCACCAGCTCGGGCTGCTCCGCGATCGCGCTGCACACCTTGGCCACGCCCGGTGTGTACGCGAGGGACAGGTCGTCGGCGTCCCTGACCGGGACGGTCGCGCGCACGGCCATCTTGCCGCCGCGGTGGAGGGCGAACGCCGGGTCGATGGCGTCCTCGTCCAGCTCACTCTGCGGATCAACAATCTCCGCTGCCACTTTTGACCCCTTATTTCCTTAAGTATGCCGAGGGTACCGCTGCCTGGTTGAGGAGCGGGGCGGGCACCGCGTCCGTGTCCTGTTCGGTGGATGGCCACCGTCCAGGGGGAGGTACGGACGCCGGGCGCGCCGCACACGCGCCCGTGTCCCCGGGTGAGGGGTGTAACTGCCCTTTGTACCGGATACGGGTGTCGGCGGACGAGTGACTTTGGGACACCTGATCAGGTCACGGTGGGTGGCGGGGGTGACGAGGGCGCCGGTGCGGCCGCATAGTTCCTGGTGAATCACGACAAGCCAGACGTCGGGCGGGCCGCCGCGTGGCTACCGGCCGCGCACAGGGGGTGACGAAGCTCTCAGCGTGCTGGCAGGCTGTTCGGAGAGGGCCCCCGATGAGCGAGCGCGACCGGAAGATGTTCGTTCTTCGGTTTCCGTTATCCGATTTTGATATGCGTGACGCCCTATGACCCGGTACCCGGATGGCAAGATTCCACCCACTACGTCCGGGCCGGCACTCGAAGGCGTGTTCCGAACCTCGCCCGGCACGGCTACTCCCTCACCCAGCAGGAGGACCCCAGCATGACCGCAAGCACCACCCGTCGTCTCCTCCCCCGCCGCCGGTTCGCCGCGGCCGGAGCCCTCGCGGTCGCGGGCACTCTCCTGCTGAGCGCCTGCGGCGACCAGACCGAGGGCGCCAAGGAGGGCAACGGCGGGCAGAAGACCTCCGACGCCCCGCTCTTCGACGAGCTGCCGAAGAAGTACCAGGACTCCGGCGTCATCAAGGTCGGCTCCGACATCGCCTACGCCCCGATCGAGTTCATGAAGGACGGCGAGGTCACCGGCATCGACCCGGACATCGCCGCCGCCATGGGCAAGGAGCTGGGCGTCGAGTTCCAGTTCAACAACGGCACCTTCGACGGCCTCGTCCTGGGCATGAACTCCGGCCGCTACGACGTGATCATGTCGGCCATGACCGACACGAAGGAGCGCCAGCGCGGCGCCACGGACGACGCCGAGGGCGGCGCCGACTTCGTGAACTACTTCCAGGCCGGCTCGGCGATCCTGGTCGCCAAGGGCAACCCCAAGAAGATCAACGGTGTCGACGACCTGTGCGGCAAGGGCGTCGCGGCCCAGCGCGGCACCGCCAACCAGACGCTGCTGAACGACCAGCAGAAGAAGTGCGACAGCAAGATCAAGCCGTTCATCGCCGACCAGGACAGCGACTCGATCACGCAGCTCCAGACCGGTCGCGTCGACGCCGTCATCACCGACTACCCGGTGGCGCTGTACAACGCGCTCACCGCGGGTGGCGGCGACCGCTTCGAGGTCGTCGGCGACCAGATCGACGCGGCCCCGTACGGCATCGCCGTCAGCAAGAAGAACACCGAACTGCGGGACGCCCTCCAGAAGGCGCTCCAGGCGATCATCGACAACGGTGAGTACGCGAAGGTGCTCAAGAAGTGGGAGGCGGAGGCCGGCGCCGTCGAGAAGGCGACCGTCAACGCCGGTAAGTAATCCCCTGAAACACAGCACCGAAGCCGAGGCAACATCCACGTGACCGAACCGAACGACAAGGCGCCCGCCGTCAATGACGACGGCGGGGCCAAAGTAGCCCCCGAAGCGATCAAAGCAGTCCCCGTGCGGCACTACGGTCGCTGGATCAGCTCCGCGATCACCATCGTCCTCGTCGGAGCGCTTGTCCTCGCCTTCGCGCGAGGCCAGATCCAGTGGACCGTGGTCGGTGACCACATCCTCGACGAACGAGTGATCAGGGGTGCCTGGGAAACCCTGAAGCTCACCGTCTACGCGATGCTCATCGGCGTGGGGCTCGGCATGCTGCTCGCGGTGATGCGGCTCTCCAAGAACCCCGTACTGCGCAGCGTCGCCTGGGGGTACATCTGGTTCTTCCGCGGCACCCCCGTACTGGTCCAGCTCTTCCTCTGGTTCAACCTCTCTCTCGTCTTCACGTACGTGGACCTCGGGCCCATCTACAAGAACGAGATGATCGACGTCATGACGCCGTTCATGGCGGCACTGCTCGGCCTCGGTCTGAACGAGGCCGCGTACATGGCGGAGATCGGCCGCGCCGGCATCCAGTCGGTCGACCGGGGCCAGACCGAGGCGGCGCACGCGCTCGGCATGAGCCCGGCCAGGACAACCCGGCGGATCGTGCTGCCGCAGGCGATGCGGGTCATCGTCCCGCCGACCGGCAACGAGTTCATCAACATGCTGAAGACCTCGTCGCTGGCGTACATCATCGGCTTCTCCGAGCTGTTCCTCGTCAGCCGTGAGGTCGGCTCGGTCAACCTGGCCGTGATGGAGATGCTGATCGTCGTGACCATCTGGTACCTGATCCTGACGACGATCTTCAGCATCGGGCAGTACTACCTGGAGCGGCACTACGCCCGCGGTTCCGACCGGGAGCTCCCGCCCACGCCGTTGCAGAAGATCCGGGCGAACGTCTTCTCCTTCCGTCGCCCCGCCGGTCCCGGAGGTGCGGCCGCATGACCAGTCTTTCCAAGCAGCCGATGGTCAAGTCCGAGGCCGTTCACAAGTCCTTCGGCGCCATCGAGGTACTGAAGGGCATCGACCTGGAGGTCCAGCAGGGTGAGGTCTTCTGCCTCGTCGGCCCCTCCGGCTCCGGCAAGTCGACCTTCTTGCGGTGCATCAACCACCTGGAGAAGATCAACGCCGGTCGGCTCTATGTCGACGGCCAGCTCGTCGGCTACCGCCAGAAGGGCGACAAGCTCTACGAGCTGAAGGAGCGGGAGGTCGCCGCCCAGCGCAAGGACATCGGCATGGTGTTCCAGCGCTTCAACCTCTTCCCGCACATGACGGCACTCCAGAACGTCATGGAAGCCCCGATGCAGGTGAAGGGCGAGTCCAGGGCGAACGCCAGGGAGCGCGCCGAGAAGCTGCTGGAGCGGGTCGGGCTGTCCGACCGCAAGGGCAACTACCCCGCTCAGCTCTCCGGTGGGCAGCAGCAGCGTGTCGCCATCGCCCGTGCGCTGGCGATGGAACCCAAGCTGATGCTGTTCGACGAGCCGACATCGGCGCTCGACCCGGAGCTGGTCGGTGAGGTGCTGGACGTCATGCGGGACCTCGCCGAGTCGGGCATGACCATGGTTGTGGTCACCCACGAGATGGGCTTCGCCCGGGAGGTCGGCGACTCGCTGGTCTTCATGGACGGCGGCGTGGTCGTCGAGTCCGGTAACCCGCGCGACGTCCTCAACAACCCGCAGCACGAGCGCACGAAGAGCTTCCTCTCCAAGGTGCTCTGAGCGGCCGCGCGCGTCCCGTAGGGGCGGGGTGG
>NZ_WMLF01000433.1 GCF_014156695.1 Streptomyces durbertensis
GGGTCGGGGTCGGTCTGGATCCAGTCGTACAGGGAGCTGTTGAGGGCGGAGCCGGCGGTGAGCACGGCGCCCGCGCCCACCAGGCCGCGGCGGTTGAGCATGAGGTCCATTCCCGTGAATTCGGCGAGGACCGCGGCGATCTGGTCAGGTGCCCACGGCAACCCGTGTACGGGTTGCCTGCTGCCGGCCGGCAGTCTTCCCGGTGCGTTCCTGCCCATCCCGAGGTCCTCGATGGTCACGACACGGCCGAGACGCTCGGTGAACAGGGAGGCCAACACCCTGGGCACCGGGTCGCGCGGGGTCTCGCCCCGTTCGATCCAGCGCCTTACGCGGGAGGTGTCCGTCGACAGCTGCTGGTGGCCCATGGCCGCCGCGTGGCGGTTGACCAGCCGGGCGAGTTCGCCCTTTGACCAGCCGGTGAGGCCGAACAGGTCCGCCAGGCGGGAGTTGGGTCCTTTGTTCACGTCAAGCCCCCAGGTTCTCGGCTGAGTTGACAGTAACGGCCGGGTCGGGGGGCGGCGAGTATTCGCCAGGGTTCGCCAGGGTTCGCCATGTGGCCGGCCACCCGCGCCAGGGTGTGATGTAGAAACGCGCCACCCCGGCCCGTCGTCTCCGGCGGCCGTCGACACTCCCCAGGGTGTGGTCCGGCCGCTCGCGGTCGGGGTGTGCGGCGAACTTGTCGGCGCGCGAAGGGATCCGGATCGACCATGTATCACGCAACATCCCCCGTGACCGCCACGCCCCGGACCTGGTCGTCCCCCCGCCCGTCGGGCAGCGCCGTGGTCACCCGGCCGCGCAGGCCCGGCCCGCCGTCCGGCGGCGGTCCCGCCGTCAGCGGCAGACTCGACCTCTCCGGCCCGCAGGGCGTGCAGCTGCGGTCCGTACTCAACTCCGTCCACCGCGTCTGTCCCGACTTCCACCCGACGCAGGTGCTCCGCCGCAGCGGCCGGACCGTCCTGCTGGCCGGGAGCATCGGGCGCCGCCACGCGGTCGCCAAGTGTTTACTGGACCACTCTCCCGCCTGGGCCGAGCGCTACCGCCAGGAGGTCACGGCCTACCGGGCCTTCGTCCGGCACCGCCCGCCGGTGCGGGTGCCGCAGCTGATCGCCGCGGACCCGGAGACCTGCACGATCGTCGTGGAGCGGATGCTCGGCAGACCCGTCAGCCAGCTCCGGCAGGGCGGGGACCTGAACCAGCAGTCGCAGCTGCGACCGATGCTGAGCGCGGTGGGCCGGCTCAACTCCTGGGAGCCGCCGGCGGGCCTGTTCGAGCGGCCGCTGGACTACGGCAAGCGGCTGCTGCGCTTCCACGAACTCGGCCTGCTCACCGACCGGGACCTGGACGACCTGCACAAGCTGCTGTACTCCGTGCTGAGTTCGGGCGGTCGTGCGGCCCGCGAGTTCTGCCACGGCGACGCGCGTCCGGACAACGTGCTGCTCGCACCGAACGGTCCGGTGCTCGTCGACTGGGAGCACGCCGGCTGGTACCTGGCGGGCTACGACCTGGCCACGCTGTGGGCGGCGCTCGGCGACTCCCCGCAGGCCCGGCGCGGCATCAGCCAGACGGCGCAGCGGGGTGGCGCGGCGGTCAGGGACGCCTTCCTGGTCAACCTCATGCTGGTGCTCACCAGGGACGTGCGGCACTGTGAGACCGCGGTGCGGCGCGCGATGCGGGCGGCCACGCCGGATCCCTCGGCGGGCGAGGAGCTGCGGCTGCGGCTGCGCCGGCTGCACGAGGACTGCGCCATGGCGCGGCGCGCGGTACGGGCGGCCGTCAGCACCCGCTGACGCCCCCGGGACGTCCGGCGGCAGCGGACGACCGCCTGGGCCCCGGCGCCTCCGTGTCCTGCGGAGGCGCCGGGGCCCAGGTCATGCGCCGGTCATACGCGGGTCACGTCACTGCCGGAACAGCTCGGCGGGCAGCGGCTTGAGCAGCTGGTAGAGGTCGTCGGTGATGGGCCGGTCCCAGCTGGCGATGGTGACCAGGACGTTGTCGCTGCGGTCGAACTGCACACACGAGACGCGGCTCTCCGAGCAGGTCACCCGGCGCACGATCAGCAGGTTGCCGTCGTGCATCACCGGGCTGTCCTCGCGTCCGGTGACGGTCACCGGTTCGTCGATCTCGAGCGCCGCCAGCAGCTGCGCGACCTCGAAGGGGACCTCGTCGTCCGAGACGTCGCGGGCGGGGCTGCCCTCGGGCAGATTCCCGATGATCATCGCCGGCCCCCGGCCGCCGAAGAGGTCGTAGCGCAGGAACACACCCTGGCAGCTGCCGTCGGGCGCGGGGAGCAGCCCGGCTCCCAGGTTGCCGGGCCAGTCGCCCGGGTCCATGGCGAGGACGTCGAAGTCCGGCCCGGCGGGCGTGGCGGCACTGCGTCGGCGGAGGAAGGACATGCCGCCATGGTACGCGCGGCTCAGCTCCCCTTACGCGCCAGGTCCTCGAGGATCGCGACGGCGACCGACGCCTGTTCGTAGGGCACGAACAGGTGGTCGTGGTGGTAGCCGGCGACCACGTTGCAGCTGAGTCCGGCGTCCGCGAGGGCCCGGGAGACCACCGCCGTCAGTCCGACCGCCTCCAGGGAGGAGTGCACGCGCAGCGTGATCCAGCCGAAGACGGAGTGGTAGGGCAGTCCGGCGGCGTCGGCGTCCTGGCGCGGGACCACCAGGGTGGTGCCCTCGCGCTCGGCGACGGTGACCACCGGTCGCACGTCCGCGGGCGGCTCGCCGGGGACGGTGGTGAAGACGTACGGGCCGGGCTGCAGCTCGGGGCTCATCCCGTCGACGAGCTTCTTGAGATCACGTTCACCTGACATGATCACAAGCCTAGGTGGCCCGGGTGCGCTCCGCGCCCCGGCGGATCCGTGCGTCAGCGCCCGTCGGACGACTCGGCTGGTCCGTCCGCGGCGTCCGGGCCGGAGGTGCTGCCCGGGCCGGGGGTGCCGTCCGGGCCGGAGGTGTCCGGACCGCCCGGGACGAGGCGCCTTCCGTCGAAGACGCCGGGGCGTTCGCGGTACAGCTCCAGCGGGACGCCGTTGGGGTCCCGCAGGTACAGGCTCTCGTCGACGCCCCGGTCCGGTCCCTGGTAGGACACGCCGGCCTCGTCCAGCGCCTGCCGGGCGGCGGCGTGCCGCTCGGCGTCCATGGAGAGCGCCAGGTGCTGGACACCGCCGACGGTCTCCCGGGCCGGGGGGTGCTCGTGGCCGGGGAAGTCGAAGAAGCCCAGCAGGTTGTGGTTGCCGATGTCGAAGAAGAAGTGCGTGGAGCCGTTGTAGTCCCGGTTCTCCACCATCTCCACCAACGGGAAACCGAGCAGTTCCTGGTAGAAGCGCACGGTCTCCTCGACGTCCCGGCAGATGAACGCGACGTGGTGGACGCCGCGCGCGGTGGTGGCGGGTCGTTCGGCGCCTTCGCGCAGCCAGCGGCGGCGGACCTCCTCCCGACGGGTGCGGATCCTCGCCAGCTCGGCGCCCTGGGGCTGAGTCATACCCGACCTCCTGATGTGGTTGCGTGCTCAACCAGTGCGGCTGTGGCCAGTATCACCCGCCCCGCCGCGGGTTACCGCTCCGCGGCGTGCCGTGTCCGGATCACACCGGTCGCGCGTGGTCGGTACGCGCGTGGGCGACACGCTGGTAGACGGCGGTGGCCTCCGCGCCGCGACCCACCCGCTCCAACGCGTGGGCCAGGTCGTTGCCGCTGGTCAGGCTGTCCGGGTGAGCGGACCCCAGCACCCGGTCCCGGGCGGCGGCGACCTGGCGGTACACCGGCAGAGCCTCGTCCCAGCGGTCCAGCCAGCCCAGCGCGACGGCGATCTCCCTGCGGCTGATCAGCGTGTCGGGATGCTCGGGGCCGAGGGCTCCGGCCCGCAGCGCGGCGGTGTCCCGGGCCTCGGCCAGCGCCTCCGTCCACCGGCCGAGCCGGCCCAGGTTCACGCCGATGCCGTGCCGTGCGCGCAGCGTCTCGGGGTGGCTGCCGCCCTGGGCGGTGGCGCGGGCGGCGGCGAGTTCGCGGTAGAGCGCCAGCGCCTCGGTCGCGCGGCCGAGGCGGCCGAGGCTGATGCCCGTCTCGTAGCGCGCGGCGAGGGTCTCGGGGTGGTGGGCCCCGAGCACCCTCTCCCGGTCGGCCGCGACCTCCCGGTAGGCGGCCAGCGCCTCCTCCCAGCGGCCCAGCCGACCGAGCGCGTAGGCGACCTCGAAGCGGCTGGCGAGGGTGTCGGGATGGTGGGCGCCGAGGACGTCCGCCCGGGCGGCGGCGACCTCCTGGGCGAGTCGGTGCGACTCCTCCAGGCGGCCGAGGCGGTTGAGGTTGTAGGCCAGGTTGTGGCGGCAGCGCAGGGTTTCCGGGTGGTCCGCGCCGGCCTGCGCCTCACGCAGCGCGAGGACGGCCGTGCCGACCCGGTGCGCGTCGAGGTGGCGGCCCAGCAGGCCGAGCACGTAGGCCGCCTCCTGGCGGGCGTCCAGCGCGTCCGGGTGGGCGTGGCCGAGGGTCTTCTCCCGGGCTGCGGCGACCTGCTCGAACTCCACGAGCGCGGCGGCGAGGTGGCCCTGCCGGCTCAGCGCGAACGCCCTCTCGTGCCGGGCGGCGAGCACCCGGGGGTCGTCGGCGCCGGGCACGCCGTCGCCGTGCGGGG
>NZ_WMLF01000434.1 GCF_014156695.1 Streptomyces durbertensis
GCGAAGATGATCGGCCCCGGCTCGCCACCGGTGAGCCGCCCCAACTGGACGGCCGCGTTCCGCCCGTACTCCCCACCGACCCGCACGGCGTCGAAGTAGATCCCCGCCAACCGGAGTTGGTACCCGTGCAGCGGCACCCACGGCAGCCCGGGCGCATGATTCTCGAAGTTCATGCCTCCACTGTCAGTGCTGACGCCTACCGTGTGTAGCGATACCAACGCGACGGGCGATTCCCTCAACCCCCGTCGAACGACCGTTGAGGCCCCTTGAGGCCCGTTGAACCGGCTTGAGGAGGGTGCAACACCGATGACCCGGGCGAACAGATCCGCCTCCCCCACGTTCCAGTACTGCGCCGAGATGGTCCGCAAGCTACGCGAGGCCAGAGGCTGGTCACAGGAAGAGCTCGGCCGCCGAGCCGGCTACACCGGCGCCGCCATCAGCGCCCTGGAGACCCTGAAGCAACCCCCGACAGAGGTCATGCTCGCCAAGCTGGACGAAGCCTTCTTCGGCTCCCCGAGCATCTTCACGATCGCCGGCAAGTTCCTCGCCCTCGACCACCTACCGTCCTTCTTCAAGGACTACGCCCTGATCGAACAGGGGGCGCTGAGCATCGCCGCGTACCAGACGGTGGTGATCGACGCCCTCTTCCAGACAGAGGCGTACGCGCGAGCCCTGATCAGCGGCGGCTACCCGATCTTCACGGATGAGGAGAGGGAGGCGCACGTCCATGCCCGCATGGCCCGCACGGCTCTACTCGACCGCCAAGACCCGATTCCACACCTCGAACTCGTACTCGAGGAATCGACGTTGCGGCGACAGTTCGGCAGCCGCGAGACGATGCGGGACCAGATGCTCCACCTCGTCAAGCTGTCGAAGCGACCTCACATCACGGTCCACGTCCTACCCCTCCTACAGGGGGCAGCAGGTGAGCACGCAGGCGTGGACGGTCCCATGAAGATCGTCGAACGGCCGGACCACTCCCGCGCTGTCTACCTCGAAGTGCAAGGGCGCGGGCTGCTGTTGACGAGGCCAGAAGAAGTCTCCGAGCTGTCACGGCGCTATGCGATGATCCGATCACACGCGCTGAGCCGGTACGAATCGCGAAGAGTCCTCGAACAAGCAGTAGGAGACTGGCAATGAAGACAGCCAACAACGCGTCGGGTGACCGCCGACACGAGGCCGCGCTTCACTGGCGCAAGTCCAGCTACAGCGGGACGGGCACAGAGTGCGTGGAGTTCGCCCCCACCCGACACACGGTCCACGTCCGCGACTCGAAGGCCACTGACGGTCCAATACTCCGCTTCACGCCCACCGCCTGGACGACATTCCTCACAGCGACCGTCTGAGGAGCCGAGCGGCGGCCCTCGTGCCGCCCTCACCTCACACCTGCCAGGCCTTGGCAGGGTCGTCGAGCCACGCGTGCGTACCGGTCGGCAAGACCGTCAGGCCGAAGCGCGTGTGGTCCGGCCTGCCGTGAGCCACCCACCAGCGGTAGGCGCTTTCCACCTCGTCCCACAGCCGCCGGGGGCCTGCCTGGTGCACTCTCGCCTCCGACCGGCTCTCTCGGAAGTCGACAACCGCCCATGAGCGGTCGGTCAGTCCGTAGAACCACACCGCCCGCCGCCCGTCCCGTCGCTGGTCCGGGGTGTGTACCACGTCCCGCAGCCGCAGCCCGAGTGCGAAGCCGACGGCGGCGTCAAAGCCACCGCCACCGAGCAGTTCGGCTTCGGTCACCGTGGTCGTGGAACGCTCCGCCACTTCCGACGCGGCCGCCGTGACGTACTCCCCGTGCGGTGGCCGAACCAGCCGTTGGGACCGCATGCGCATGAACGCGACCGGGCGGGTGAACGGCCCCGTGGCACTCCGGCCGTCCTCGTCCACAACCAGCCGTACGGTCGCCTCACCCGGCCCGTAGTACGTCCCCCAAGGCGAAAGGACCACTCCGCCCGGTTTTGTCTGTTCCACCCAGGCGAACGGAATCCTCCTGACCCCGCACGTCACAACGACACGGTCGTAGGGAGCCAGCTCCGCATGGCCGAGAGCGCCGTCCCCACTCACCACCGTCACCGGAAACCCACAACGCTTCAGCGCTTCCCGCGCCTCGCTCGCGACCACGTCGTCAACCTCTACGCTCGCGACGTTGTCCGCGCCGAGACGATGCGCCAGGAGCGCGGCGTTCCATCCCGTCCCCGTACCGATCTCCAGCACTCGTTGCCCCGGGCGGGCATCGAGGTCGGCCAGCATGGCGAGAACCAGACTCGGCATGGACGACGAGGAGCTGAACGACCGCCCCGGCTCCCCGCCCTCATGTGCCCCGTCGTCCCACTGCGTCACGATGGGACAGTCGCTGTCGGCGTACCGCTGCCACTCCTCAGGGGCGTCCTTACGCCTGACGGCCTCGCACCGCCCGGTGGCCATGTCGTGCGGCCACATCAGATCCGGCAGGAACGCCGAACGCGGCACCGCTGCAAAGGCAGCCGCCCATTCCGCCGTCATCGCCCCGGTACCGAGCAGGTAGCGGCCCAAGTCTTCGTGTGCCGCCCGCGTGGCGCTCTCGACCGAATCGGTCACTTGCGGTGCGTCCCGTCACCGGGCGGCGTCGAACCGTCCGGGTACGGCTCGTCGGTAGGCGTCCACGGCTGACCGGGCAGGCCGTCATCCTCCTCGTCGTCCTTCCCGTGCTGCCCACCCCACTGAACAGACTGACTGCCGCTCACTAAGCCCCCCTTGGCTTGTGCTACTCCGTCAGACCGTCTATGCCCAAGCATCCACCTGAACCCACTCACTCGATCGTGGCAAGCTGATGCGCCGCGACCCACCTGCCAGCCGACACACAGAACGGATTCGCCGTGAGCCGTCACCTCTCATCCTCTGAGGAGCGTCGCGGGACAACCGGTCCCGGCCCTGCCGGGGGTGTGGCGCCAAGGGTCGCGGGAGAGGAGGACCTGGGCGGGATACTCACGCTCGCGGGGCAGGTGGAGCACTGGTTCGGGCCGATGGTCGAGGAGCCCGGCTTCCATGAAGCCGTCCGCACGCACCTGCGCGCCGGTACGGCGCTGATCGCCGACGGCACGACGGCGGACACCCCGCTCGGGGCGCTTCTCTTCGACGCCTCGCCGCCGGCCTACCACGTCGACTGGCTGGTCGTCTCGGAGGAGGCACGCGGCCAGGGCGTGGGCCGCGCACTGCTGGAGGACGCGTACACGCGCTTCGTGCACGCACCCGGCACGGTCGAGGTGGTGACGTTCGGCGCCGACCACCCCGGCGCGCCAGCAACGCCCGCATCTTCTACGAACGCCTCGGCTTCATCCCGGCCGAACCCACGACCCCCGGCCCAGAAGGCGGCCCCCACCAGCTCTACCGGCGACCTGTGTCCCCCACACAGGGTGTCCGCTAGCCAACATCCACACCGCGCGGCTACAGTCCGTCAGGACATCGCGTGTTGGTCACCGTCTGGGTGAGGCATGGAGGTGTCGGGACATGCCTTCGGAGGCATCCCTTGGCAGTTGAGTTGAACCACACGATCGTCCACTCCCGGGACAAGCGAGAATCCGCCGAGTTCTTCACGGAGCTGCTCGGCCTTGAGATCGCCGGGGAATCCGGTCCCTTTTTCGCCGTCGAACTAAGTAACGGCGTGACGTTGGACTTCGCGACGATCCCGGCGGACAAGATCAGTCCGCAGCACTACGCGTTCCTGGTCTCCGAGGAGGAGTTCGACGCCGCGTACGCGCGCATCAGGGCGCGCGGCATCGAGCACTACGCGGACCCGGGCAGGACGCAGCCGAACGCGATCAACCACAACGACGGCGGTCGCGGCGTCTACTTCCTCGACCCGTCGGGCCACTACATGGAGCTCCTCACCGTCCCCTACGGCGGCTGGCCGGCGTAAGCGTTCGTCGCTGTAGTGGGTGGCCGCCCCCGAGTGCTCCTGGCCTCCACGCCGTGTCATGTTTCTCGCCCGACGCAGGGCCACGCAGTGCCGCGCTGTCGGCATGGCTGATCCACTGCTTCTCACTGCCGCGGTCCAGCAGCAGGTGCTTGGCTCCTCCGAGTGCGTGACGGTGTCGGGGCGCGCGACGTGAGGGTGGTTGATCAGCCTACGTCGCGGAGGCGGACGAGCTGGGCAACGGCCTGCCGCCGTCGTCCTGCTGGTACCTCGGCGAGCAGCGGTGGATCGACTCGGTAGCCCCGCCCGTACTCGGGATGAGCAACACGACCACTACAACGCTCTCGCACCGTAGTGCCCACTCGGAGGCGACGTAGGTGACCACGACGTCAACTGCTTCCTGGCGCACAGATCGCCGTGGAGCACCGCGCACCGGGAAGCCGACGGCTGACACAGCGGCGGCGGCCTGAGAGGGAAGGCCCCTGGCCATGCCGGCCGTTGCGGGATTGCAGCACGACCTGGTCGGGGTCGTAGACGAGGGCCACACGCCACACGAGCTACGGGCTACGGGCTACGGGCTACGGGCTACGGGCTACGAGCTACTGAGGTTGAACTCGTGGAGTCGTAGGGGCTGACGGCTCGTCGCCTGTGCGGTATCACCGGGGCATGCGGTATCCACAAGGGGGCGGGCTGACTGCCGAACGGCAGCAGTTCCGCGAGGAGTTAC
>NZ_WMLF01000435.1 GCF_014156695.1 Streptomyces durbertensis
GCTCAGTCATGGCCGCAGGTTCCCGCCGAACCGCAGGATGCGCAATAGTTCCGCCGTTTGCTGGACAATCTGCCCAGCGGACTGGCGGTGGCGCCGGTCCATCTGTACATGATGACCACCACATCCCGGGCCACGGAGAGGCAGGTCCGGAGGTGCGGGTCCGGAGAAGCAGGTCACGGAGAGGGGAACCGCGCATGGGCGTGGACCGACTGGACGGACGACTCATCCAGCTGCTCGCCGACGAGCCGCGCGTCGGAGTGCTGGAGGCGTCCCGGCGGCTGGGCGTCGCCAGGGGCACGGTACAGGCCCGGCTCGACCGGCTTCAGTCCTCCGGGGTGATCCGGGGCTTCGGTCCGGACGTGGACCCGGCGGCGCTCGGCTACCCCGTCACCGCGTTCGCGACGCTGGAGATCAAGCAGGGCCAGGGACAGGACGTCAGGGCGCACCTGGCGACCGTGCCGGAGGTGCTGGAACTCCACACCATCACCGGGCACGGCGACATGCTGTGCCGGCTCGTCGCCCGCTCCAACGCCGACCTGCAGCGTGTCATCGACCGGGTCGTGGGCTTCGCCGGGATCGTGCGGGCGTCCACCGCGATCGTCATGGAGAACCCGGTTCCGCTGCGGATCATCCCCCTGGTCCGGCAGGCCGCCGGCATCTCGCCGCCGCCCGAGGCGCAGGCCGTGGGAAGCGAGGACTGAGGGCGTCGCGCTCGCCGGCGGGCAGAGGCCCAGCAGCTCCGACTCGGCGGCCCGGACTCAGCAGCTCGGGACGGGGCCGCCGTCGTCGAGCGCCTTCAGCGCGTCGACCGCGCCGTTCAGCGTCCGCACCGGGACCAGCCGCAGCCCCTCGGGCAGCTGGGCCTTCGCGACCGCGCACTCGGCCTCCGGCACGAGGAACACCGTCGCGCCGTCGCGCCGCGCGGCCTGCGTCTTCAGCGGCACGCCGCCCACCGGCCCGACCGTGCCGTCGGGCCGGATCGTGCCGGTACCGGCGATCACCCGGCCGCCGGTCAGCTCCCCGCCGCGGCCGTCCCCGTCCAACGTCTCCACCAGGCCGAGCGCGAACAGCAGTCCGGCGCTGGGCCCGCCGATGTCGGACAGCCGCAGCTCCACGTCGACGTCGCCCTCCGAGAGGCGCAACTGCCGCAGTGCCGCGCTCACCGCGGCGTCCTGCGACCTCTCCATCTGCCTGGTGTTGTGCCGTCGGATCTCCGCCGGGGAGTCCCCGGTCGGGTAGACGGCCTCCTTCGGCATCACCGCGCGGTCCCGCGCGAACCAGCCGGAGACCACGTCCGCGAGCCGCACCGGGGTCTCCGGCGTCGTCGCGGCGATCGTGGTCATCAGCAGTCTGCCGTCCTCACCGCGCTCCACCGGCTCCCGGCCGCTGACCGTGATCACCGGCTCGCCGCGGTGCTCGCCGAGCACGTCGGCCGTCACTCCGGGCTGGGCCACCGCGAACGGCAGCGGCGCCAGCGCGGCCACCGCCAGCAGGCCGGCCACCGGGACGGCACACAGCGCGAGGACGGTACGGCGACGGGGCGCGGGGCGAGAACTCACCCCAGCAATCTAGAGCACCCACCGCCACAACCGTGGCCAGGGGAGGCACGCTCCGCGTCGCGGCGACGCTCAGCGCAGGGCGTCGGACACCTCGCGGGCCGCCGCCACCACCCGGTGGCCGATCCGCTCCGGTACGGATTCGGACAGCATCACCACACCCACGCTGCCCTCGATCCCGCTCACCCCGAGCAGCGGCGCCGCCGCGCCACTCGCGCCGGCCTCCAACTCACCGTGGGTCAGCACAAAGCCGCCGTCGGTCAGCAGTTCCTCGGTGGGCACGGCCGAATCGCCGTAGCCGTTGCGCGACACCGACATCCCGCCGGCCGGCTCCGCGCCCGCCGGCTCCAGTTCACGCTGCCGGCCGGCGAGGATCGCCCGCCCCGCCGCGCCCCGGTCCAGCGGATGCCGGAAACCGGTGCGGTAGGCGACGTGGTAGTCCGTCCAACTCGGCTCGACCACGGCGACCGCCAGCGCCTCCTGGCCGTCGACGAGGGTCAGGTGCGCCGTCGCGCCGACCTCCTCGGCCAGTGAGCGCAGCGCCGGCAGCGCGGCCTCCCGCACCAGCGGGTGCACCTGCCGCCCCAAACGCAGCACGCCCAGCCCCACCCGGGCCCGGCCGCCCAGGTCGCGGCGTATCAGGGCGTGCTGCTCCAGGGTGGCCAGCAGTCGGTAGATGACGGTCCGGTTGACACCGAGCCGGTGGGAGAGTTCGGTGACGGTCAGTCCGTGGTCGGTGTCGGCGAGCAGCTTGAGGACGCGTAGTCCCCGGTCGAGCGTCTGAGAAGTCTCCGCGGTCACGACGCCCCCTCCTCGGGTGAGTGGCGGCCTCCGACGACAGTCCGTCGCTGCTGTCCCGTGCGCAGGGCATACCGGGAGGCCACCGGTCGGCGCTTCAGGTCGTACCGGCTGCGCTCCGGGGCGGCGCTGCCACGGGGCGTGTGCGTGTCCGAAACCTAGCGACCCGCTCCGCTTACCGGAAGACTCCGTCCAGAATCCGGGCGACGGGCCGACGGCGAAATGCGACCCCACGCGCCGGTTTGCCGGGAAACTCCCGGCGCGCGGCGCCGCACGCGGACCCCCGGCGTGGCCTGTGCCGCCATCCCGCCACGGCCGCGCTCGTCACCGGCCGCGCTCGTCACCGGCCGCGCTCAGCGCATCCGGGTCGCCCACTCCTGCACCTTGGCGATGCGCTGCCGCAACTGCCCGGCCGTCGCCTCGGCGGCCGGCGGGCCGCCGCACGCCCGGCGCAGCTCGGTGTGGATCACGCCATGCGGCTTCCCGCTCTGGTGCACGTACGCGCCGACCATCGTGTTGAGCTGCCGCCGCAGCTCCAGCAGCTCCTTGTGGGTGACGACCGGCCGCCGCTCGGCGGGGATCTCCGGGAGGTCCGCCTCGGCGTCCGGGCGCTTGCGGCTGTGCGCGATCTGCTTCGCCTGCCGCTTCTGGAGCAGCATCTGCACCTGGTCGGGCTCCAGCAGGCCGGGGATGCCCAGGTAGTCCTGCTCCTCCTCGCTGCCCGGGTGCGCCTGCATGCCGAACTCGGCGCCGTCGTACATCACCCGGTCGAAGACAGCGTCCGACTGCAACGCCTCGAAGGGGAGTTGGTCCTGCTCGCCGGTGTCCTCGTCCTGCTGCCGCTCGGCCTCCTTCAGCAGGTCGGCCTCCTCGGCGTACGGGTCCTCGTCGCCGCCCTTCTTCGGCTTGTCGAGCACGTGGTCGCGCTCGACCTCCATCTCGTGCGCGAAGCCCAGCAGCATCGGGATCGTCGGCAGGAACACCGACGCCGTCTCGCCGCGCCGCCGCGACCGCACGAAGCGGCCCACGGCCTGGGCGAAGAACAGCGGCGTCGAGATCGTCGTCGCGTACACCCCGACCGCCAGACGCGGCACGTCCACGCCCTCCGACACCATCCGCACGGCCACCATCCAGCGGTCGTCGGAGTCGCTGAACTCCTCGATGCGCTTCGAGGCGCCCGGATCGTCGGACAGCACCACGGTCGCCGCCCGCCCGGTGATCTCCCGGATCAGCTTGGCGTAGGCGCGCGCCGAGTCCTGGTCGGCGGCGATCACCAGCGCCCCCGCGTCCGGTATCGCCTTCCGCACCTCCGTCAGCCGCCGGTCCGCCGCCCGCAGCACGCTGGGCATCCACTCGCCGCGCGGGTCCAGCGCGGTCCGCCATGCCTGGGAGATCGCGTCCTTGGTCATCGGCTCGCCGAGCTTGGCCTCGATCTCGTCGCCGGCCTTGGTGCGCCACCGCATGTTGCCGCTGTACGACAGGAAGATCACCGGACGCACGACACCGTCGGCGAGCGCGCTGCCGTAGCCGTAGGTGTAGTCCGCCACCGAGCGGCGGATGCCCTCGCCGTCCTCCGCGTAGCTCACGAACGGGATCGGGTTGGTGTCGGACCGGAACGGCGTACCGGTCAGCGCGAGCCGCCGCGTCGCCGGGTCGAACGCCTCGAAGCACGCCTCGCCCCACGAGCGGGTGTCGCCGGCGTGGTGGATCTCGTCCAGGATGACCAGCGTCTTCCGCTGCTCGCACCGGTTCCGGTGCAGCATCGGCCGCACGCCGACACCCGCGTACGTCACCGCCACGCCGTGGTACTCGCGGCCCACCGGGCCCGCGCTGTACTCCGGGTCCAGCTTGATCCCTATCCGGGCGGCGGCCTCGGCCCACTGCTTCTTCAGATGCTCGGTCGGGGCCACCACGGTGACCTGCTGCACCACGTGGTGGTGCAGCAGCCACGACGCCAGCGTCAGCGCGAACGTCGTCTTACCGGCGCCGGGCGTCGCCACGGCCAGGAAGTCACGCGGCTGCTTCTGCAGGTACAACTCCATCGCGGCCTGCTGCCAGGCACGCAGCTTGCTGGCCGTACCCCAGGGAGCGCGGCCGGGGAACGCCGGGGACAGATGGTGCGAGGTGGTGGTACTCACGGTCTCCGCGGGGCAGGGTCTCGGCTACGACAACCGCGTCAGCCTACCGGCCCCCACCCCCGACCCCGGG
>NZ_WMLF01000436.1 GCF_014156695.1 Streptomyces durbertensis
CCCCCACCCTCACCGACGTCACCCCGACCACCCTCCGCACCTGCCTCACCCGCCTCGCGACCCGCTGACGGTCCACCGGCGAGGTCATGTGGGTCTGCTGGCCGGCGCGCTCGGCGGCGCGGGTCAACATCACGCCCGTCGTGGTGACAGGTCGTGGGACCAGGGTGGGTCGGCTCCGGGGGTCCGGCAGGTGTGGGCGGCGACCAGGGCCGCGTAGGCGGCGGCGTCGGCGGCCTCGTCGAGGGTGAGCCCGTCCAGGCGGCCGCCGAGGCGGCCGAGTGTGGCGAGGTGGTGGAGGAAGCCGGCGGTGAAGGAGTCCCCCGCGCCGACGGTGTCGGCGACCCGCACGGGGCGGCCCGGCACGGTGGTGCGCACGCCGTCGAGGGAGAGCAGGGCCCCGCGCTCACCGAGGGTGACGACCACGAGGGGCGCGCCGGCGGCGTGGAGGGTGTCGCAGGCTTCCGCGGGGTCCGTGCCGGGGAGCAGGTGGGCCAGGTCCTCCTCGCTGAGGCGGAGGATGTCGGCCAGTCCGCACCAGCGGGCCAGCCGCCCGCGGTAGACGGCGGGTTCCACCAGCAGCGGCCGGACGTTGGGGTCCAGGGAGATCGTGGTGTGCGGGCGGGCGGCGGCGAGGTGCTCCTCGACGCGGGGGCCGCCCGGTTCGCGGACGAGCGCGAGTGAGCCGGTGTGCAGGCATACGCCGCCGCCCGTGGTCGCGGCGGCCAGTTCGCGGTCGGACCACTGCCAGTCGGCGGTGCCCTCGGCGTGGAAGGAGTAGGTGGCCTGGCCGCCCTCGCGGACGTCCGCGAGGGCGAGGGTGCTGGCCTCGGCGGCGGTGACGCAGGCGCTCAGGTCCACACCGGACCTGGCCAGGCGGGTGCGGAAGAGGTCGCCGAAGACGTCACGGGAGAGGCGGCCGGCGAAGCGCGTGGGGGTGCCGAGCCTGGCGAGCGCGACGGCGGTGTTGGCCGGGCCGCCGCCGGGCAGCGCCCGCAAGGTGAGGGCGTCCGGCCCGGCGCCCGGACCCGCTCCGGTCGGGGGCCCGCTGAAGACGTCGGCGACGCACTCGCCGAGGACGGTGACCGTCCGCCCGGCGGGTTGGGGACTCATGGAGGTGGCTGCCTTTCTGCGGCACGGCGGGACGGCGGGAGGTTCGGCGGTCAGCCCTTGACCGCGGCGCTGGCCACGCCCTGGACGAACCATCGCTGGAAGAGGGCGAAGACGATGAGCACGGGCAGGACCATCAGGACGCCGAAGGCGAGGATCTGCCCCCAGTCCGGGGGCTGCTGCCCCTGGAAGACGCTCAACTCAAGCGGCAACGGACGCACCGACGGGTCGGAGATCATGAGCACCGGCCACAGGAACGATCCCCACTGGATGAGGAAGGTGAGGATGGCGACCGAGGCGAACACCGGCTTCGACATCGGCACGATGATCGCGAAGAAGGTGCGCCACGGTCCCGCGCCGTCCAGGCGCGCGGCCTCCTCGATGCTCGGCGGGATCTTCCGGAAGAACGTGTGGAACTGGTAGATCGCGAAGGCGTTGGCGATGAACGGCAGGGCCAGGATGTACACCGTGTTGCGCTGCCCGTTGAACATGTAGAACAGCGGCACCGCGACCGACTCGAAGGGGATCAGCATCAGCAGCACGACCACCGTGAACAGGGTTCCCTGCCCGCGCCACTTCAGCCGGGTGAGCCCGTAGGCGGCCATCGAGTTGACGACCAGCCCGCCGGTCACGACCACAAACGCGACCAGGACCGAGACGCCCATGAACTGCCAGAAGTAACCGGTGCTCTCGGAGTTGAGGCTGCTGAAGACGGCCGTGTAGTTGTCGAAGGAGAGGTTGGTGGGCAGGAAGCCGGACAGGCCGCTCAGGACCTCGTCGGACGGTTTGAGGCTGCCCAGGAAGAGGTAGAGGGCGGGGAGGGCGAAGAGGAACGCCAGAACGCTCAGCACGGCGTAGTCGGCGACGCGGCGAACCGTTGTGCGAGTCGTGGACATGGTGTGGGCTCAGTCCTCGTTGTCGGGCCGGACGACGCGGCGCTGGACGACCGTCAGCGCGACGACGATCAGGAAGAACACCACCGTGACGGCGGACGCCTGCCCGATGTTGTTCTGGTCGAAGGCCGTGGTGACGGCCTGGTACATCACGGTGCGGGTCGCGTCCTCGTCGAGGCCGCCGCCTCGGACGAGGATGTACACCTGGTCGAAGACGCGGAACGACAGCACCGACGTCAGCAGGGCGACAAAGACGAGCGTGCCGCGGATCCCGGGCAGCGTGACGTGCCGGAACTGCTGCCAGCGCGAGGCACGGTCGAGTCTGGCCGCCTCGTAGAGGTCGCCCGGTATCTGCTGCAGGCCCGCCAGCAGGATGACCATCTGGAAGCCGACGCCCTGCCAGATGGACAGCACGACGATCGACGCCATCGCCGTCGTCGCGTCCCCGAGCCAGTCGAACGCCCCCCAGTTGCCGAAACTCACGGCGTTCAGAGCCGAGTTGAGCATGCCCTCCTCGCCGCGCGCGAGGATCAGCCGCCAGATCACCGCGACCAGCGCCATCGGGAAGACGACCGGCATGAAGAAGAAGGACCGGAAGAGGCCGATCGCCTTCAGCTTGCGGTTGAGCAGGATCGCCAGTGCCAGCGCGAGACCGGTCTGCACCGGTACGACCACCGCGGCGAAGGTGAGGTTGTTCAGCAGGGCCCGCAGGAAGGGTCCTGACAGGTCGGGGTCGGTGAACAGCCGCCGGTAGTGCTCCAGTCCGAAGAACGACGGCTCCGCGGGCGAGCCGAGTCGGACGTTGTAGAAGGAGAGCACGACGGCGTAGCAGAACGGGATGCCGACAAAGGCGATGAGGCCTCCGACACCCGGCGCGGACATCAGCAGTCCGTGCCACCGGTCGCGGTTCCTCCGCGTGGCCTTCGACCGCTTCTCGGGGGTCGCGGGCGGCGCCTTCTCCCGGCGCGGGGGCGCGCTGTGCGCGGGTTCCAGGGTTCTCACTGGAGGGTCCTGTTCCTGGCCGGGCGGTCACAGGCACGGTCGCCGTGTGCCCGCCCGGCCGTTCGGGTCCTGAGGGGAAGCGGGGCCGGTCCGAAGCGGGGGCCGGTCCGAAGCGGGAGCCGGTGCTACGGGATCGGGTAGCCGCCGTTGTCGGAGAAGTCGCGGTCGATGGCCCGGGCGGCCTTGGCGAGGGCCTCCTTTGCGTCGGCTCCTCCGTAGATCGAGTTCAGCGCCTCGCTGAACTTCGCGGTGACGGTGGGGTATCCGGCGGTGATCGGCCGGGTGGTGGCGACGCAGGAGGACGTGATGCCGCTGTCGCCGCAGGGCTTGGCGAGCTGGTCGGCGAAGAGCTGGAGGGGGCCGCCCTCCCGGTACAGCTCGCTCTTGGCCAGCGCGGACTTCGTCGCCGGCACCGCGCCGTTGGCCTTGGTCATCGCGGTGACGTTGGTGTCGTTGAGCAGGTAGTCGAGGAAGGCGCCGGCCGCCTTGCCGTTCCCGCTGTTCGCGCCGATGCCCCAGGACCACGAACCCTGCCCGGCCTTGGGCCCGTTGCCGAAGTCGGGCAGCGGCAGGACGACGAGGTCCTCGCCCAGGGCCTTGCTGTAGGCCGGGTACGCCCAGTGCCCGACCCAGCTGAGGGCGACCCGCCCCTTGGCGAACGCGTTGCCGTCCGTGTTGGCGTCGACGTACGTCTTCCACGACTGGAAGGTCCGCATCGCCGACACCACGCCGGGCGCGTCGAGGGCGCCCGCCGCCTTGCCGTCCTTGAGCAGGGAACCACCGGCGGACCAGACGACGGGGGCGAAGCCGTAGGTGCCCCACTCGGTGGCCAGCCCGTACTGCTCGGAGATGTCGAGCGCCTTGCCGTTGGAGTCCTCGGCCTTCAGCGCCTTGAGCGCGGCGGTGAACTCCTCGGCGGTCCAGCCGTCGTCGAGGCCCTTGGGGTACGTGACGCCGGCCGCGTCGAGCAGCTTCTTGTTGCCGTAGATCCCGAGCCCGGAGTCGAACATGCCGAGGCCGTAGTGGCTGCCGTTGATCGCGCCCTGCGCCTTGACGGCCTCGGTCGCGTTGTCGAGCGTCCCGGCGGAGACGAAGTCGTCGAGCGGGGCGAGCTTCTTGTTGTAGACGAAGTTCGCCATCGTCGGGCCGTCGAACTCCAGCACGTCCGGCAGTTCGGAGGCACTGGTGGCGGTGATCGTCTTTGTGTAGTCCTGCTCGGGTATCAGCTTCAGCCTGACCTTGACGTCGCTCTGCGAGTCGTTGAACGACTCCACCGCGGTCTGGAGCGCGACGGTCTCGCTCTCCTGGCCCTGGTGCGCCCAGACGCTGATGGTGCCCTTCCCGCTGCCCTCCTCGGCGGACACGTCCGCGCCGCCGCCTCCCCCACAGGCGGCGACGGCGAGCAGGGGGAGGACGAGGGCCAGGCCGGTGAGCGCCGTGCGGCGCGGCTTTCTGCTGCGTGCGGTCATGGGTGGTGCCTCCGTGCGGCTCGGTGGTTCGGGGTACTGCGACGGGGGTACTGCGAGGCGGGGGGTGGGAGT
>NZ_WMLF01000437.1 GCF_014156695.1 Streptomyces durbertensis
GCTCCTCTCGATACACGAACGTATCGAGTACACACGTGTATCAACAAGGGGTCGGACACCACCTCGTCCGGTCAGACCGGCGACCCGGCGACGACGGACGCCACCAGCTCCCGGTCCACCGGGCGCCCGTAGATGTCCTCCGCGAACGCCACGTACGCGTCGACGCCGCCCACCAGAGGCTCGAAGAGCCAGTCCGCGCCGTCGGCGTCCGCGTCGTCGTACCCGTCGAACGCCACCGGGCCGCAGGACCACGCCGCCGCCCCGGCCTCCCGCCAGACGCACACCGTGGCGTCCAGGAACCCCTCGAACAGCAAGGCCGGATCGGTGAGATGACGCGACAGAGCGGCGGGCACGCCGTCGAGCAGCCCGGGCCAGTGCGCCCGCGGCTCGACCCGCCACGGCGTCGCCGCGGACTCGTGGTCGAAGCCCATGAGCAGGACACCGGCCGGATCGAAGACCACGCGGTACTCGTCGCCGCCGCCGCTCTCCCACTCGGCGAGCGCGACGCCCTCCGACCATCGCGGCTCGAAGCGGTGGCGCTGCCACGTCCCGCCCAGCACGGCGTCGAGCGCCGCGAACGCCCGGCAACGCGCGAGCAGTACGTCCGGCTCCGGAAGGACCTTGACGAGGTCGTGCACTGTCATGCCGTCATGAGAGCACCCGCCACTGACAACCGGGCACCGAGCACTGAGCAGCGAGCCCCGAGCGCCGGGCGCCGAGCTGGGGCTGGGGGCGGCGGGGCGGTGTCCGGGGGGGATTGTCAGTGGTGGGTGTTCTCATGGGCGCATGCCACTCGCAGACGAACTCCTCCCCGCTTCGACGGCCGACGAACTCGCCGCCCGACTGGCCGGTCCGGGCCGGCCGGCCGACGCGCTGCGGGCGTGCGCCGGGGAGCTCGCGGGCCGGGCCTACGGCGAGCGCGTCGAGCTGCTGCGGGACGCGGTCCTGGCCGACCTGCCCGAGGAGTTCCCCGCCTTCGCCGCCGCCGTCCGCGCGGCGCTGACCGATCCGGGGTTCACCGGCTGGATGACGCTCCCGGTCTGCCAGGCGGTCGCGGTGCGCGGCCGTGAGACGGACGCGGCGTTCGAGCCCGCGCTCGCACTGCTGGCGGAGCTGACGCCGAGGCTCACCGCCGAGTACGCCGTACGGCCCTTCCTCCTGGCCGACCAGTCGCGCGCCCTCGCGGTCATACGCCGCTGGGCCGACCACCCCGACCCGCACGTGCGGCGGTTGGCGAGCGAGGGCACCCGGCCCCGGCTGCCCTGGGCGGTGCGGCTGCCCGCGCTCGCCGCCGACCCGGCGCCGGTGCTGCCGCTGCTCGACGCCCTCTACCGGGACGACTCCGAGTACGTACGGAGATCGGTTGCCAACCATCTGAACGACGTGAGCCGCGAGCATCCGGCGCTGGCGGTGGAGGCGGCCGGGCGGTGGCTGGCCGCGCCCGCCGCCACCACCGAGCGGGTGGTGCGGCACGGCCTGCGGACGCTGATAAAGGCCGGCGACGCGGCGGCGATGGCGGCCCTGGGCCACGACCCCGACGTGCCGCTTGTCGTCGACGGGCCCCGGCTGGCCGCCGACACGGTGACGCTGGGCGGCCATCTGGAGTTCGCGTGCGCGGTCACCAACAAGCACGACCGCCCCGCCACGGTGGTCGTCGACTACGTCGTGCACCACCTCAAGGCGAACGGCACGCGCAGCCCCAAGGTCTTCAAGCTGGCCACCCGCACGCTCGAACCGGGGGAGACCTGGCGCACCACGCGCCGCCATTCGATACGCCCGCTCACCACGCGCCGCTACCACCCGGGTGAGCACGCCGTGCAGCTCCAGACCAACGGACGACGGCACCCGGAGGTCGCGTTCACGCTGCTGCCCGCCGAAGGCTGAGCAATCGCCGACGGCTGACCAACCGCCGGCGGTGACCGGGTCGCTCAGGCGGCGGCCGCGGCCGCCGCCCCGGCGGCGTCAGCCGAAGGCGAGGTTGACCACCCAGAAGCTGGCGGCCGCCACCGCGGCCGCCGCCGGCATGGTGATGAACCAACCGGCGATGATGTTCTTCGCGACGCCCCACCGCACGGCCTTCACCCGCCGGGTGGCGCCGACGCCCATGATCGCCGAGGTGATCACGTGCGTGGTGGAGATCGGGGCGTGGAACATGTACGCGGTGGTGTACATGACGGAGGCCGCGGTGGTCTCGGCGGCGAAGCCCTGCGGCGGGTCGAGCGCGATGATGCGCCGCCCGAGGGTGCGCATGATGCGCCAGCCGCCCGCGTAGGTGCCGAGCGACAGCATCACGGCGCAGGCGATCTTCACCCAGACCGGGATCGCGTCGCCCTCCTCCTCGACGCCGGCGATCACCAGGGCCATCACGACGATGCCCATCGTCTTCTGGGCGTCCTGGAGTCCGTGGCCGAGCGCCATGCCGGCGGCGGAGACGGTCTGGGCGATGCGGAAGTTGCGCTGGGCCTTGTGCGGGTTGGCGTTGCGGAACATCCACAGGATGGCGGTCATGACCAGGTAGCCGACCAGCAGACCGACCAGCGGGGAGAGGAACATCGGGATGACGACCTTCTCCAGCACGCCCGACCAGTAGACCGTGCTGGAGCCGGCGAGGGCCGCGCCGACCATGCCGCCGAACAGGGCGTGCGAGGAGGAGGACGGCAGCCCGAAGTACCAGGTGATCATGTTCCAGGTGATCGCTCCGGCCAGCGCGGCGAACAGGATCATCATTCCCGTCGAGCCGGTGGGTGTGGCGATCAGGCCCTCGCTGACCGTCTTCGCGATGCCGTTGCCGAGGAACGCGCCGGCCAGGTTCATCACGGCGGCCATCACCAGTGCGGCCTTGGGCGTCAGCGCGCGGGTGGAGATGGAGGTGGCGATGGCGTTCGCGGAGTCGTGGAAGCCGTTGGTGTAGGTGAAGAACAGCGCGACGCCGATGACAACAACAAGCGCGAAGGTGTCCACGGTGGTCAGGACTCCTTGACCGCGATCGTCTCCACCGTGTTCGCGACGTGCTCGAACGCGTCGGCGGCCTCCTCCAGCACGTCGACGATCTGCTTCAGCTTGAGCACCTCGATGGCGTCGTACTTGCCGTTGAAGAGGTGCGCGAGCAGCCGGCGGTGGATCTGGTCCGCCTGGTTCTCCAGCCGGTTGACCTCGATCCAGTACTCGGTGAGGTTCTCCATGGTGCGCAGGTGCGGCATGGCCTCGGCGGTCAGTTCGGCTGCCCGGGAGAGCACCTCGATCTGCTGCTCCACACCCTTGGGCAGCTGCTCGATCTGGTAGAGGACGACAAGATCGACGGCCTCCTCCATGAAGTCCATGATGTCGTCGAGCGAGGAGGCCAGCCGGTAGATGTCCTCGCGGTCGAAGGGGGTGATGAAGGAGGAGTTGAGCTGGTGGAAGATCGCGTGGGTGGCGTCGTCGCCGGCGTGCTCCGCGGCCCTCATGCGTTCGGCGATCTCAGCCCGCGCGGAGACTTCGGCCCCGAGCAGTTCCATCAGGAGCTTGGAGCCTGTGACGATGTTGTCCGCGGAGGCGGCGAACATGTCGTAGAAGCTCGTCTCCCTGGGGGTCAGACGGAAGCGCACAGGTTGTCCTCAGGGTGCATCGGCGTCAGTCTCGTTGATGCTAGGCGCATCATCCGGCCACGGCTGAGTGGCGTCCACCAGTGTCACCTATCGGACCCTCCGCCGAGCACCGGCCCCAAGGTACTGCTCCGCCCGTCAACGGGAAATAGGTACGATATACCCACGCGGGGTATATCCCCAGAAGTCGACACAGGAGAACCCCCATGAGCGCGCCCGACGCCCCGACCGTCGCGACCGGCGAGCCGGAGTGCCACCAGCCCTCGCCGACCGGCCCGCACGGCTACTCCGAGGACAAGGACGCCCACCTCAAGCGGCTGCGCCGGATCGAAGGGCAGGTCCGCGGCCTCCAGCGCATGGTCGACGAGGACGTGTACTGCATAGACGTGCTCACCCAGGTCTCCGCCTCCACCAAGGCGCTGCAGTCCTTCGCGCTGCAACTGCTGGAGGAGCACCTGAGGCACTGCGTCGCCGCCGCGGCCACCAAGGGCGGCGAGGAGATGGACGCCAAGGTCGCCGAGGCCAGCGCCGCCATCGCCCGTCTGCTGCGCACCTGACGGCCCGGCGGCGGTCCTCTGCCACCCGCCGGCCGCCGCGGGTTCAGCCGTGCGTCGCCGCCCGGACGACTCACCGGCGTTTCCACGCCTGGCACGCCGTGCGGCGGGTGGCCGAAAACCGCCCCCGGTCGGTCGGGCGGGGGCGGCCTGCCGCACGGCTCAGAGGTGGTCGGCCGGCCCGCCCTCCTCCGGCTGTCTCCGGGCCGCGCGGACCCGGAGGATCTCGTCGATCCGGGTCAGGCTGAGCCGCTCGGCCGGATCGGCCGCGGCCGCGATGATCAGCTCGCCGTACAGCTCGATCTCGTGCAGCGCCTCGTCCTCGTAGGCGTACCGTTGTTCCCCCGCCATCCCCCACCTCCTCGGCCGCGGGATCGACCACGGGCGGCCAGGCACCGCCG
>NZ_WMLF01000438.1 GCF_014156695.1 Streptomyces durbertensis
GTGAACGGGCGCCCGGTGACGCGTGGTTCGGCGCCGGCCGGGCTCGGGCCCGGCGGTCCGGCCAGCGGCCTGGCCGGTGGCCTGGACCGTCGCCGTTCTGTGTCCTGACGACGGCCGAAATGTGCGCCTTCGGCCGTACACTTTCGCCCCGGACGTTCGGAAGTTCGACCTTCGGCGGGGGAGCGGCAGGATCGGCCCCGCCGGGCGTCGGCTCGTGTGATGGGGGTTGGAATGAGCGGTGACGCCACGGCGTTCAGCCGGAACTACCGGGACCTGTCGAGGCAGCAGGGTACGGACGCGGGTTTCCAGTTCGAGTTCTCCTGCCGCCGGTGCCGCGACACCTGGCGGTCGCCGTTCGAGCCGTACACCAGCGGCCGGGCGGCGGGTTGGCTGCAGCGCGGCAGCGGGCTGGCGGGTCGGCTGCTCGGCAGCGGCAACAGCTACTCGCTGAGCCGCGCGGCGGACGGGCTGGCCGGGGCGGGCTGGGGCCAGGCGCGGGACGAGGCGTTCCAGCGTGCGGTGACCGAGGTGCAGCGGCACTTCCACCGCTGCGCGCGCTGCACGGACGCGGTGTGCGGGCGGTGTTGGAACGTGGAGGCGGGCATGTGCCTGCGCTGTGTCCCGGACACCGCGGCGGAGGTCCAGGCGGCCCGCCACCGGGGGCTGAACCGGGAGGCGACGCGGCGTGCGGAGGAGGTCGGCGAGGCCCGCGCGGCCGGGTACGACGTCGACACGCCGCGTCAGCTGGTCTGCCCGAGCTGTTCGACGGAGACGCGGGGCGGGGCGTTCTGCCACGGGTGCGGACACCGGTTGGCGCAGGCCGCGCAGTGCGGGTCGTGTCGGGCGGATCTGCCGGCGGGGGCGGGGTTCTGCCCGGGCTGCGGCTCCCGGGCCGGCTGAGCGGCTGCTGCTGAGCGGGGAGGCGGCTGAGGGGCGGAAGGAGCTGAGCGGCGCAGACCGCTGAGGGGCGGCGGGGCCGGCCGCGCGCGACCCGCGTCACGATTCGGCGAAAACGATTGTCGATTCCGTGTTCATGTGGCAGGTTGCATCCGGGTCCGGCGGGCGGGCCCTTGTGACGGTGCCCTCACCAGGGCCCCTGGCCTCGGCGGCGGTGGCCGGTGATCGCCGGCCGTGCCCCGGAGCCCCGACGCGGGTTGGTGTGCCATCAGCGAGAAGAGAACGGACACCCGGGACGGGAAGTACGTCGTCCCACCGGCCTCGTTCCAGCGGAAGCCGTCCGAACCGGCGCCGCGCGCCGCCTCCCGGAAGGTCGCGGGGGTGGCCCTCGGCGTGCTGCTCGCCGTGTGGGTCGGCACGGCGCTCGGGGTGCCGTGGGCGGCGCATCCCGGGGTGGCCGCCTGGCAGACGATCTGTGTGGCCATCATGGTGCAGGCGATCCCGTTCCTGCTGCTGGGCACGTTGATCTCGGGGGCCGTCAACACCCTTGTCCCGGCCGGGGTGTTCCAGCGGGTGCTGCCGCGACGGCCGGCGCTCGCGGTGCCGGTGGCGAGCGCGGCCGGCGTGGTGCTGCCAGGCTGTGAGTGCGCCTCGGTGCCGGTCGCCGCGAGCCTGGTGCGGCGCGGGGTGCCGGCCGCCGCCGCGTTTGCGTTCCTGCTGTCCTCGCCGGCGGTCAACCCGGTTGTCCTGGTCTCGACGGCGGTGGCGTTCCCCGGGAGCCCGGAGATGGTGCTGGCCCGGCTGCTCGCCTCCCTCGCGGCGTCGGCGGTGATGGGCTGGCTGTGGCTGCGCTGGGGCCGGGCGGAGTGGATCCGCAAGGCGGTCGAGGGGCGCGGGCACCAGCCGGGTGCCAGCCGGCTGGAGGAGTTCCGCCGCAGCGTGCAGCACGACTTCCTCTACGCGGGCGGCTTCCTGATGGTCGGCGCGATGGCCGCCGCCACGTTCAACGTGCTGGTGCCCCGGGCGGTGCTGGACACGCTCGGCGGGTCGTTCTGGCTGTCGGTGCTGTTCCTCGCCGCGCTCGCGATCGTGCTCGCGGTCTGCTCGGAGGCCGACGCGTTCGTGGCGGCCTCGCTCACCGGCTTCTCGCCGACGGCGCGGCTGGTGTTCATGGTGGTGGGGCCGATGGTCGACGTGAAGCTGGTGGCGTTGCAGGCCGGGACGTTCGGCCGGTCGTTCGCCCTGCGCTTCTCGACCGCGACGGCGGTGGTGGCGGTGCTCAGCGCGGTTGTCTTCGGGTGGTGGCTGCTGTGAGAAGAACCGTCCAGACGCTGCTGCTGATGCTCGCGGGCGCGAGCGTGCTGCACATCTCGCTCTTCAGCGAGCTGTACCTGAACTACGTGACCGCCGGCTTCCGGCCGCTGCTGATCCTCTCCGGCATCCTCCTGCTGCTGCTCGGTCTCGGCGCGGCCGGCCGGGACGGCTTCCCGCTGGCGTCCCGCGGGGCCCCGGAGGAGCACGAGGACGACGACGGGCATCACGGGCACGGGCACGACCACTCGCGCGGGCCCCGCGTGGCGTGGCTGCTGTTCCTGCCGGTGCTCGCGCTGCTGTTCTACCCGCCGCCGCCACTCGGCGCGTACAGCGCCGCCCGCAGCGGCGACGCGCCGGTGGCCGCCCCCGAGGGCATGGGCCCGCTGCCGAAGGGCGACCCGCTGCCGATGTCGCTGACCCAGTTCAGCGTGCGCGCGCTGTACGACGGCGACCGGGCGCTGGAGGGCCGTACCGTCCGGCTCACCGGCTTTGTGACCCCGGCCGACGGCGACGGCTGGGACCTGACGCGGCACCTCGTGCGGTGCTGCGCCGCGGATTCCCGCACGCTGCGGGCCCGGGTGCACGGCGCGCCGGCGCCGCCGGCGGACAGCTGGGTGACGGTCACCGGACGGTGGCGCCCGGTCGGGGAGGTCGGCACGGACACGGCGGGCGTCGCGCTCGACGTCGACGAGGTCGTGACCGTTCCGCGCCCCGCCGACCCGTACCGGGACGTGCCGCCGGACGGCGACGCGGGCTGAGCCCGCCCGGCGGCCGCCGGGCGGAGCCGGTGCCGGTGCCGGGAAAAGGACGCGGTGGCCCCCGCCGAAGCGGGGGCCACCGGTGGTCTGGCGGGGGTGCGGCGCCGTGGCGGGACGCGGGGAGGCGCCTGTTCCGTCACGGTGCCGGGTCCCCGGTGGTTCCGGGTGCCGCGGTGCCGGAGGCGACGGGCGGTTCCCCCAGACCGCCTCGGATCCGCCCGCCGCCCGTACCGGGGCCGGACCGGAGCCGCGCTCAGGTCCGCCTGAAGGGCACCCGTTCCCGGCCGGTCAGAGGCGCTGCCACAGGGCGGGGGTGTTCGGCGGCTGCCAGCCGACCTGCGCCTGGTGGGCCTGGAGGCAGCGGTAGGTCGCGCCGCCGTAGGTGACCTGCGCGCCCACCTGGTAGACGGTGCCGACCGCCCAGGTGCCGCCCGGCTCGCCCGGGTCACCGGGGTCACCGGGGTCGCCCGGGTCGCCGGGGCCGGAGGTGCTGGTGACCAGGGTCAGGCCGTACGCCTGGAGCAGCGGGTTGATCGGCTGGTGGAACGTCGTGCCGCCGGTGCGGCAGTTGCCGGAGCCGCCGGAGGTGACGCCCTGCGCCTGGCTGCCCGAGATGTACGCGCCGCCGGAGTCGCCCGGCTCGGCGCACACGGAGGTGCGGGTGACACCGGTGATGGTGCCCTCGGGGTAGGTCACGCTGGTGTTGTGCTGCTGGATGGTGCCGCAGTGCCAGCCGGTGGTGGAGCCGGAGCGGCAGATGGACGCGCCGACGGCGGCCTGCGTGGAGCCGGCGACCCGGACGTTCTGCCCGCCCTGGCCGCGGACGAACGGGGTCACGGACCAGTTGCTGTTGGTGGCCACCCAGGCCATGTCGCGGCCGGGGAAGTTGGACGCCTGGAAGGTGCCCTGCGCGACCCGGTTGTGTCCTGAGGTGGAGGTGCCGACGCGGCCGCAGTGGCCGGCGGTCGCGAAGCCCTGCTGCGTGCCGCGGCGCACGGAGAAGCCGACCGAGCAGCGTCCGCCGCTGCCCATGTAGTACGCCTCGCCGCCCCTGATGTCGTTGAACGCGCGCGGCTGTTCGGCGGTCCGCTCCACCCGCACGACCGACCGGTCCACGCCGGAGGCGGCGACGAGCCGCTTGGCGGCCGCGGGCTTGAGGGCCTGGAGGACCACGGAGTTGGTGTTGACGTCGACGTACCAGACGGGGGCGTCGGCGGCGTCGGCCGCGTTCTTCTTCGCGGCGCGGTCCAACGCGGCCTTGGCGGCGTCGAGTTCGGCGAGCGAGTGGTCGACGACCTTCGCGCGGGCACCGGCCTTGGTGATCGCCTTGACGTCGGAGGCGTCGGTGGTGGCGACGGTCAGGGTCGCGGAGTCGGCGCCGGTCAGCCAGGCGCCGGCGAAGTCCGCCGCCAGGCCGACCCGGAGGGAGCCGGCGACCGAACCGAGCTTCGCCTCGTTGACCAGCCGGTTCTCGGCCTGGGAGCGGGTCAGCCCGAGGTCGCGCTGCATGGCCTTGAGCAGCTCGGGCGGTGCCTCGGCGGCGTGGGCGGCGGGGGTGGCGCTGTCTC
>NZ_WMLF01000439.1 GCF_014156695.1 Streptomyces durbertensis
GTACGGGCCGGCGGGGGCGGGTGCGGACCACCGGTGGCACCGGCGTGCGGGGCGCGCAACGGGGGCGTGCGTGGCCGGTTCGGTGCCGGGCGCACGCCGGCATGTGCCAGGCGCACGCACCGAATCAACTGCTTCACCTGCGACCTGTACAACCTGTTACCGCGTGGGTACATACCGGATATGGCCATTCCGATAACCGCGAGCAGGCTGTTGACGGCCCTCAGGAACGAGGGACTGACCGTCGTGGAGGTGGGCAACTGGCGTACACACAACAGGAATCACAAGGGTGCCTGGGGTCAGGTCAACGGGGTGATGATCCATCACACGGTGACCTCCGGCGCGGCGCGCACGGTGCGGCTGTGCCGGGACGGCTACCCGGGGCTGCCGGGGCCGCTGTGCCACGGGGTGATCACCAAGGACGGGCGGGTGCACCTGGTCGGGCACGGCAGGGCGAACCACGCCGGCCTCGGTGACAGCAACGTGCTGCGGGCGGTGATCGCCGAGAAGCGTCCGCCGCCACCGTCCAGACACGACACCGACGGGAACGCCCGGTTCTACGGCTTCGAGTGCGAGAACCTGGGCGACGGCAAGGACCCGTGGCCGGAGGCGCAGTTGGACGCCGTCGCCCGGGCGTCCGCGGCGATCTGCCGCTTTCACCGCTGGAACGAGTGGTCGGTGATAGGCCATCTCCAGTGGACCAACCAGAAGATAGACCCGCGCGGCTTCACCATGGACAGCATGCGCGAGCGCATCAGGAAGCGCCTGTCCTGACGGCCCGCGGGTGAGCCGGGCGCGTGCCCCGGGCGCGGGCGCGCGAGAATCGGGGGATGACCCGTTCCGCGCCGTCCGCGCCTCCCCCACCGCCGGACGGCGCCGCCCCCGACCCGACCGGCGTGCCGGACGGCGGGCCGGCAGGTCCCGAAGGGCTGGGGCGGCCCCGGCTGCCGTCGCCGCTGCAGGAGGTGCGGGAGCCGGCCTTCGAGCGTCGCGGACTGCGGCTCCTGCTCAAGCGGGACGACCTGATCCACCCCCTGGTGGGCGGCAACAAGTGGCGCAAGCTCGCGCCGAACCTGCGGGCCGCCGCCGAGTCCGGCGCGCCCGCGCTGCTGACCTTCGGCGGCGCCTACTCCAACCACCTCCGGGCCACGGCCGCGGCCGGCCGGCTGCTCGGCCTGCCCACGATCGGTGTCGTACGGGGCGACGAGCTGGCCGACCGGCCGCTGAACCCCTCGCTGGCCCACTGCCGCGCGGACGGCATGCGGCTGTGGTTCGTGACCCGGGCCGAGTACCGAAGGCGCCGGGAGGAGGCGTGGCTGGCGGAGCTGCGGGAGCGCTTCGGGCCGGTGTACGTCGTCCCGGAGGGCGGCAGCAACACGGCGGCGGTCGAGGGCTGTGTGGCGCTCGGCGAGGAACTGCGCGGCCTGGCGGACGTCGCCGCCGTCGCGTGCGGTACGGGCGGCACGCTGGCCGGGATGGCGGCCGGCGGTCCCCCGGCGGTGGGGGTGCCGGTGCTGCGCGGCGGCTTCCTCGCGGCGGAGGTGCGCGGGCTCCAGGAGGAGGCGTTCGGCGCGCCGCGCGGTGACTGGCGGCTGGCGGAGGGCTTCCACTTCGGCGGGTACGCGCGCACCGCGCCGGAGCTGACCCGCTTCGCCGACGACTTCGAGCAGCGGCACGGCGTCGCGGTGGAGCGGGTGTACGTCGCGAAGCTGCTGTACGCGCTGACCGCGCTCGCGGAGACGGGCGACCTGCCGCCCGGCGCGGCGGTCGCGGCGGTGGTCACCGGCGCGCCCGACCCGCTCACCGGGCCCTGACGCCCACCCCGACCACTCCTCGGGGGGCCGGCGGGACTGGCGGTGCTGTCAGTGCCGGTGCCTATAGTGCGAGGCATGATCCGTACTGCCACTCCCGAGGACGTTCCGGCGATCCACGCCATGATCCGCGAACTCGCGGAGTACGAGCGTGCGCTGGAGCACGCCCGCGCGACCCCGGAGCAGCTGCGCCGGGCCCTGTTCGGCGAGCATCCGGCCGTGTTCGCGCTGATCGCGGAGGAGGAGACGGAACAGGGTCCGGAGCCGGTGGGCTTCGCGCTCTGGTTCCGCAACTTCTCCACCTGGACGGGCACGCACGGCGTCTACCTCGAGGACCTGTACGTGCGTCCGCAGGCGCGCGGCGGCGGCCACGGGCGGGCGCTGCTCGCGGAGCTGGCGCGGATATGCGTCGAGCGCGGCTATGAGCGGTTCGAGTGGTGGGTACTTGACTGGAACGAGCCCTCCATCGGCTTCTACAAGTCGCTGGGCGCGGAGCCCATGGACGAGTGGACGGTGTTCCGACTGACCGGAGAGCCGCTGCGGGCGCTGGCCGGACAGCGCGGGGAGTCACCCGAGATGAACGCTCCGTAGTCGTCGCGGAATTGATACCAACCGACCCCTAGCCACGCACAGTGTATGTGTGTTTACTATGGGTGACGTTCACGGTAGGGGGCGCCAGCGACCAACCAGGCGACAGCATGCGGCGGATCGCGATAGCGTCGCAGCTGAACCGGCTGCCACGGTCACGGCCCGGGTCGCCGTCGCGGGAAGAAGCGGCGTCCACCCGGTCACCCGGCACCGTGTCGGCTCCACCAGTTTGTGTCGCCTTGGAGGTGAGGGTGTCCCAGAACGTAGGTGGGGAGGAGGACTTCGTCGAGGTCCGACTGCCCGCGGCGGGTGCCTATCTTTCGGTGCTGCGGACGGCGACGGCCGGCCTCGCGGCGCGTTTGGACTTCACCCTCGACGAGATCGAGGATCTGCGCATCGCGGTCGACGAGGCCTGCGCGATCCTGCTCCAGCAAGCAGTGCCGGGCAGCGTGCTGAGCTGCGTGTTCAAGCTTGTCGGAGACTCACTGAGAGTGACGGTGTCCGCCCCGACGACGGACGGTCGCGCACCGGAGCGCGACACCTTCGCCTGGACGGTGCTCTCCGCGCTGGCCGGCGAGGTCGACTCCGCGGTCGCCGAGGACCGCACGGTCAGCATCAGCCTGCACAAGAAGCGCGGCGCGGCCCCAGGATCATCGTGACCGATGCCAAGGGGCCAGGAGCGGACGAGGGGGCCGGTATGAACGACCTGGATCGTGACGCGGCACTCGGCCGCCATGAGATGGCGGTCGATCCCGCGATTCCGGAGCAGCAGGCCCGGCCGCATCCGGCCGACCCCGGTCAGCGAGCGGAGCGGGCGGAGCCCATGGAGGAGAGTCGGCGCGGCAACGGCCGCGGCGGCCGGCAGCACCCGGCCGATCCGCACGACCGCGCCGCCGCCAGGGCGCTGTTCGTCGAGCTGCGCGGGCTGCCGGTCGGGTCGCCGGAGCGTGCCGAGCTGCGCAACCGGCTGGTGCGGATGCACCTGCCGCTGGTCGAGCACCTGGCGCGCCGCTTCCGCAACCGCGGCGAACCGCTCGACGATCTGACGCAGGTCGCGACGATCGGGCTGATCAAGTCCGTGGACCGGTTCGACCCGGACCGGGGGGTGGAGTTCTCCACCTACGCGACGCCCACGGTCGTCGGTGAGATCAAACGGCACTTCCGTGACAAGGGCTGGGCGGTGCGGGTGCCGCGCCGGCTCCAGGAACTGCGGCTGTCGCTCGCGACGGCCACCGCGGAGCTGTCCCAGCAGCACGGCCGGGCGCCGACGGTCCACGAGCTGGCCCAGCGGCTGTCCATCTCCGAGGAGGATGTGCTGGAGGGCCTGGAGTCGGCGAACGCCTACAGCACGCTCTCCCTGGACGTGCCGGACACCGACGACGAGTCCCCCGCGGTCGCCGACACCCTCGGCGCGGAGGACGACGCGCTGGAGGGCGTGGAGTACCGGGAGTCCCTCAAGCCGCTGCTGGAGGAGCTGCCGCCGCGGGAGAAGAAGATCCTGCTGCTCCGCTTCTTCGGGAACATGACCCAGTCGCAGATCGCGCAGGAGGTCGGCATCTCCCAGATGCACGTCTCGCGGCTGCTCGCGCGCACTCTCGCGCAGTTGCGGGAGAAGCTGCTGGTGGAGGAGTAGTCACCAGGAGCGGCTTCCTCATCGCTTTTTGGGACCCGCCCGGCGGCCCACCGGCCCGCCCGGCGGGTCCCGTGTTCTCCGGGTTGGTCAGACGTCCCGGTCGGCGCCCGGCTCGACGCGCAGCACGGCGTGCGCGCTGGGGTGGAAGAGGCAGACCAGCACCGCGACGGCCACGGCGGCCAGCGCCAGCCCGGCGGGGAACCAGGCACCCTCGCTGCCCGCCATCTGCCAGCCCACCGGCAGGGCGAGCAGTTGCAGGAAGATCGCCGGGCCCCGGCTCCAGCGGCTCAGCCGCCACAGCCCGCGCGCGGTGCCCAGCGGCAGCAGGGCGACGACCAGCATGGTCACCGCGCCGGTGACGGCCTGGGTGACGCTGTCCGGCTTGTCGCCGGCCAGCAGCAGCCCGAGCATCACCAGGCCGAAGGCGGCCAGCGCCAGGCCCTGGAGTGCGACCAGCGCGGCGGCGACGGTGACCCGGGTCGGCCGC
>NZ_WMLF01000044.1 GCF_014156695.1 Streptomyces durbertensis
CGGCAGCCAACTGCCCGTGGGGCGCGGGGACGCGGTCGGCGACCCGGTGCGGGTCGGCGTGGGCCGGGCCGAACCCGTCGGCTTCGGCGAGGGCTTGGCGGTCTGGGACGGCGAGGGCGAGGCACCCGGACGTCCCGGCTTGCCCGGGGAGGCCGAGCCGCCGCCGGAACCGCCGGAGCCGTCCGCCCGGCCGTTCCCGCCGCCGCCGTTCCCGCCGCCGCTGTTCCCACCGCCGGGGAGCGGGCCGCCGGGTGTGGTGGGCTGCGCGGGACGGGAGGGGTTGCCGGCGCCGGGCGAGTCCGGCAGGCTGCCCTGGCCGTCGGGCACCTCGTGGCTGCCCTTGCGGTAGAACTCCAGCCAGGACAGCACCGTGTTCAGGTACTGCCGCGAACGGTTGTAGCTGAGGACGGCCCGCTCCAGGTCGGCCGGGCGGGCGAGGTCCCGGTCCCCGGCGCAGAGGTAGCGGCCGGCGGCGAGCGCCGCGTCGTAGATGTTGTTCGGGTCCTTCTTCCCGTCGCCGTTGCCGTCCGCTCCCCAACCGGCCCAGGTGGAGGGGATGAACTGCATCGGGCCGACCGCGCGGTCGTAGCGGGGGTCGCCGTCGAAGGCGCCGTTGTCGGTGTCCTTGATCAGCGCGAAGCCGTTGCCGTCGAGCACCGGGCCGCGGATCGGGCGGAGTGTGTTGCCGTCGGAGTCGACCGCGCCGCCGCTGGCGTGCCCGGACTCCACCTTGCCGATGGCGGCCAGCAGTTGCCAGGGCAGGTTGCAGCCGGGGCGCTCCTCGGCGAGCGCCTTCTCGGCCTTCTTGTAGGCGTCCAGGACGGTCGCGGGGATGCCCGCCTCGGCGCGTGACCGCGAGGGGTCGGCGTCCGGGTCGCGCGGGCCGTCGGGCACGTCCGGGCTGTCCAGCGGCGGGAGTTCGGTGTGGTAGGGCGAGTTGCCGTCGGCGGGGTGGTCGCCGTCGGGCGAGGGTTCGCTTCTGCCCTGGCCCGCGCCGGAGATCTCGATTCCCGGCGCCTGGGAGGCGGTCAACGCGACCATCGCCGCCGCCGCCACCGCGGTCGCCGTCATGCCCTTGCGCAGCCTGCGCACCACAGCCGCCATCCGGCCGCCCCTCCCTGGTCAACCCACGCGGCGCGGCATCCCCTGTCCGCCCCCGTCCGCGCGACGCTCCGGCTGAGACTACGCCACCCACCCGGCCGCACGCACGGCCCCGGGCGAACGGGACGCCGGGCGTGCGCGCGGCCGGGCCGCGACGTCAGTGCGCGGCCGACTCCCAGTCGGCGCCGACGCCGACCGAGACGTCGAGCGGCGCGCTCAGCCGGACGGCGCCCGCCATCTCCCGGCGCACCAGCTCCTCCGTCTTCTCCCGCTCCCCCGGTGCGATCTCCAGCACGATCTCGTCGTGCACCTGGAGCAGCAGCCGGGAGGACAGGCCCTCCGCGGTCAGCGCCTCGTCGACGCGCAGCATGGCGAGCTTCACGATGTCGGCCGCGGTGCCCTGGATGGGGGCGTTGAGCGCCATCCGCTCGGCCATCTCGCGGCGCTGGCGGTTGTCGCTGTTCAGGTCGGGCAGGTAGCGGCGGCGGCCCAGCATCGTCTGGGTGTAGCCGACCGCACGGGCCTCCTCCACCACGTGGTGGAGGTAGTCCCGGACGCCGCCGAACCGCTCGAAGAAGGTGTCCATCAGCTTGCGGGCCTCGTCGGTGCCGACGCCCAGTTGCTGGGAGAGGCCGAACGCGGAGAGGCCGTAGGCCAGTCCGTAGCTCATCGCCTTGATCTTGCGGCGCATCTCCGGGTCGACCTGGGCGGCGGGCACGCCGAAGACCTGGGAGGCGACCGTGGTGTGCAGGTCCTCGCCGGAGGTGAACGCCTCGATGAGGCCCTTGTCCTGGGAGAGGTGGGCCATCACGCGCAGCTCGATCTGGCTGTAGTCGGCCGTCATCAGGGCCTCGTAGCCCTCGCCGACCACAAACGCCCGCCGGATCGCGCGGCCCTCGTCGGTGCGCACCGGCACGTTCTGCAGGTTGGGGTCGGTGGAGGACAGCCGCCCGGTGGCCGCGACGGTCTGGCTGAACGTGGTGTGGATGCGGCCGTCCTCGGCGACCGTCTTGATCAGGCCCTCGACCGTCGTGCGCAGCTTGGCCTGCTCGCGGTAGCGCAGCATCAGCACCGGCAGGTCGTGCTCGGTCTGCGCGGCCAGCCAGGCGAGGGCGTCGGCGTCGGTGGTGTAGCCCGTCTTGGTCTTCTTCGTCTTGGGCAGGCCCAGTTCGCCGAACAGGACCTCCTGGAGCTGCTTGGGCGAGCCCAGGTTGAACTCGTGGCCCACCGAGGCGTGCGCCTGGCGGACGGCCTCCTGCACCGCGTCGGCGAACTGCTGCTCCAGGGAGCGCAGCCACTGCACGTCGGCGGCGATGCCGGCCCGCTCCATGCGCGCCAGCAGGGCGGAGGTGGGCAGCTCCATGTCGTGCAGCAGTTCGGCGGCGCCGACCTCGGGCAGCCGCTCGTTGAAGGCGGCGCCGAGGTCGAGCACCGCGCGGGCCTGGCCCATGAGTGCGTCGGCCTGCGCCTCCTCCTCCGCGCCCAGCGCCAACTGGCCGTCGGCGGAAGCGGGCTGGGGAAGCTCACGGCCCAGGAACTCGGTGGTGAGGGCGTCCAGCGCGAAGCTGCGGCGGCCCGGCTGGACGAGGTACGCGGCCAGGGCCGTGTCCATGGAGACGCCCGCGACGCTCCAGCCGTGCTCGGCGAAGACCCGCAGCACCGCCTTGGCGTTGTGCAGCACCTTCGGACGGCCGGCGTCGGCGCACCAGCGCGCGAACTCCCGCTCGTCCTGCTCGCTCAGGCCCGTCGGCTCGAACCAGCAGGCGGGGCCGGCGGCCGAGGCCAGCGCGATCTCGTGGACCCGGCCGGCGCCCAGCTTCCAGTCGTCGACGCAGACCAGGCCGAGCGGTGAGCCGCCGTGCTCGGCGAGCCAGACGGCGAGGCCGCCGGACTCCAGCACCCGGCCCTCGACCTCCACGCCGGCGGCCGGCTCCGCGGCCTGCTCGGCCGCCGCGCCCGGGTCGGCGGCGAAGAGCCGGTCACGGAAGTTCGCGTGCCGGAACTCCAGGGCGTCGAGGATGCCCCGCACGGCCTCCTGGTCGTAGGGCACCCGCTCCAGCTCGGCCGGCCCGCAGGGCAGTTCCACGTCCCGCACCATCTCGGTCAGCCGGCGGTTGCGCTTGACCGACTCCAGGTGCTCCCGGAGGTTCTGCCCGGCCTTGCCCTTGACCTCGTCGACCCGCTCGACCAGCTCGGCGAACGAGCCGAACTGGTGGATCCACTTGGTGGCCGTCTTCTCCCCGACGCCGGGGATGCCGGGCAGGTTGTCCGAGGGGTCGCCGCGCAGCGCCGCGAAGTCCGGGTACTGCTCGGGCGAGAGGCCGTACTTCTCGCGCACCTTCTCCGGGGTGAAGCGGGTCAGCTCGGAGACTCCCTTGGTCGGGTACAGCACGGTGACCCGGTCGGAGACGAGCTGGAAGGCGTCCCGGTCACCGGTGACGATCAGCACCTCGAAGCCGTCGGCGGCGGCCTGGGTGGCCAGCGTGGCGATGACGTCGTCCGCCTCGAAGCCGTCGATCGCGAAGCGCTTGACGCGCATCGCGTCCAGCAGCTCGCCGATCAGCTCGACCTGGCCGCGGAACTCGTCGGGCGTCTTGCTGCGGTTGGCCTTGTACTCCTCGTACTCCTCCGAGCGCCACGTCTTGCGGGAGACGTCGAAGGCCACCGCGAAGTGGGTGGGCGCCTCGTCACGCAGGGTGTTGGACAGCATCGAGGTGAACCCGTAGACCGCGTTCGTCTGCTGCCCGGTGGTGGTGGAGAAGTTCTCCGCGGGGAGGGCGAAGAACGCCCGGTAGGCGAGCGAGTGCCCGTCCATGAGCAGCAGCCGCCGCCCGTCGGCCGAGCCCGGGGACTCCGGTGATTCCGTCTTCTTCGATGCTGTCTCTGCCACGTCCCCGATCCTCCCACGTGCCACCGACAACCGGTCCCGCCACACCCCGGCCGGGGGTGCGGGGGAGGTTGTCCACAGGCTCCGGCGCACCTCGCGCGATCGTGGCAGGATCGGGCGCATGAGCCGCAGACCACCCGCCGAGGATCCCGCCCAGGACAGCCCCCGCGTCAGCGCCCCGCAGCACGCGGCCGCCGGGCTGCCCGCCATCGGCCACGCGCTGGGCACGGCCCACCGGCAGATGGGCGTGCGCCGCACGGCGCTCACGCTGCTGCGGGTCAACCAGAAGGACGGCTTCGACTGCCCGGGCTGCGCCTGGCCGGAGGAGGACCGGCGGCACGCCGCGGAGTTCTGCGAGAACGGCGCCAAGGCCGTGGCGGAGGAGGCCACCACGCGCCGCGTCACGCCCGGGTTCTTCGCCCGGCACCCGCTCTCCGACCTGGCGGGGCGGTCCGGCTACTGGCTCGGGCAGCAGGGCCGGCTCACCACGCCGATGTACCTCGCCGCGGGCGACACGCACTACCGCCCGATCGGTTGGGACGACGCCCTGGACCTCGTCGCCGGCGAGCTGCGCGCCCTCGGCTCCCCCGACGAGGCCGTCTTCTACACCTCGGGGCGCACCAGCAACGAGGCCGCGTTCCTGTACCAGCTCATGGTCCGCGAGTACGGCACGAACAACCTGCCGGACTGCAGCAACATGTGCCACGAGTCCTCCGGCTCCGCGCTCACCGAGACGCTGGGCGTCGGCAAGGGCAGTGTCCTCCTGGAGGACCTGCACCAGGCCGAGTTGATCATCGTCGCGGGTCAGAACCCGGGCACCAACCATCCCCGGATGCTCACCGCGCTGGAGAAGGCGAAGCGGGCGGGCGCCCGGATCATCACGGTCAACCCGCTGCCCGAGGCCGGTACCGAGCGCTTCAGGAACCCGCAGAACGCCCGCGGTCTGCTCGGCTCCGGCACCCCGTTGACGGACCTCTTCCTCCAGATCCGCATCGGCGGCGACCAGGCCCTGTTCCGGCTGCTGAACAAGCTTGTCGTCGAGACGGAGGGCGAGGTCGACGAGGAGTTCGTGGCGGCCCACACCCACGGCTACCGGGAGCTGGTGGAAGCCGTCCGCGAGACGGACTGGCGGAGCACGCTCGCGGCGACCGGCCTGCCCGAGGAGGACGTCCGGGCGGCTTTTGAGATGGTGCGCGCCTCCCGGCGGACCGTCGTCTGCTGGGCGATGGGCCTCACCCAGCACAAGCACTCCGTCGCCACCATCAGGGAGGTCGTCAACCTCCTGCTCCTGCGGGGCGACATCGGGAGACCGGGGTCCGGGGTCTGCCCGGTGCGGGGCCACAGCAACGTGCAGGGCGACCGCACGATGGGCATCTTCGAGCGGCCCGCCGCAGCCTTCCTGGACGCGCTGGCCGCCGAGTTCGGCTTCGAACCGCCGCGCCACCACGGCCTCGACACGGTCCGGGCGATCCGCGCCCTACGGGACGGCGAGGCGAAGGTCTTCGTGGCGATGGGCGGCAACTTCGTCGCCGCCTCTCCCGACACCGACGCCACCGAGGACGCGATGCGGCGCGCCCGGCTGACGGTGCACGTCTCCACCAAGCTGAACCGCTCGCACGTGGTCACCGGCGCCCGCGCGCTCATCCTGCCCACCCTCGGCCGCACCGAGCGGGACCGGCAGGCCGGCGGCGAGCAGTTCGTGACCGTCGAGGACTCGATGGGCATGGTGCACGCCTCCCGCGGCCGCCTCGTCCCGGCCGACCCGCAGCTGCTGTCGGAGCCGGCCATCATCGCCCGGCTCGCCCGCCGGCTGCTGCCGGAAAGCCCCACCCCCTGGGAGGAGTTCGAGCGGGACTACGACACGATCCGCGACCGCATCGCCCGTGTCGTCCCCGGCTTCGAGGACTTCAACGCCCGGGTCAGGAAGCCCGGCGGCTTCACCCTGCCGCACGCCCCGCGCGACAGCCGCCGCTTCCCCACCGCGACCGGCAAGGCCAACTTCACGGCCGCCCCGGTGGAGTTCCCGCGGGTGCCCGAGGGGCGGCTGCTGCTCCAGACGCTCCGCTCGCACGACCAGTACAACACCACGATCTACGGCCTCGACGACCGCTACCGGGGTATCAGGGGCGGCCGCAGGGTGGTGCTCGTCCACCCGGACGACGCCCGCGCGCAGGGCGTGGCGGAGGGCGGCCTGGTCGACATCACCAGCGAGTGGCGGGACGGCAGCACCCGCACGGCCCGGGGCTTCCGCGTCGTCCACTACCCCACCGCGCGCGGCTGCGCCGCCGCCTACTACCCGGAGACCAACGTGCTGGTGCCGTTGGGCTCCACCGCCGACACCAGCAACACCCCCACCAGCAAGTCACTTGTCGTCCGGCTCACCCCCAGCGAGGGCGCCGACACCGAGCGGTGACAGGACAGCCGAGCGGTGAGAGGACTGGCTCACCGCCAGGGCCGGCCAGAGCGGGCCCGCACCACCCCGAGCGCACACGAACGGAGACCGCCCATGGGCGAGACCACCCCCACCCGCTTCCCCCGAGAGGTCATCGACCGGTGGGCCGAGACCGGCATAGACCTCCCCTCCCTCTTCTCCGCCGGCCACCTCGGGGAGCGCATGGGCCTGCGGGTGGTGGAGGCGGCGCCCGAGAAGGTCGTCGGCACGCTGCCCGTGGAGGGCAACACCCAGCCCTACGGCCTGCTGCACGGCGGCGCCTCGGCGGTGCTCGCCGAGACGCTCGGCTCGGTCGGCGCGATGCTGCACGGCGGCCCCGACCGGATCGCGGTCGGGGTGGACCTCAACTGCACCCACCACCGGGGTCTGCGCTCGGGCGTGGTGACAGGGGTGGCGACCCCGGTGCACCGGGGTCGCAGCACCGCCACCTACGAGGTGGTCATCACGGACGAGGCCGACCGCCGGGTCTGCACCGCCCGACTGACCTGTCTGCTGCGGGACGCCCCGAAGGGCGAGTGAGACGGCGCCCCGGGTTCCGGCGGCGGGGCGGTCGACGGGCCCTGGGCACGCGCGTGGGGCCGGTGTCCTGACCCGAAGGGTGGACACCGGCCCCGGGGCGGTGAGGCGGCGGTGCGGTGGGCGGCGGGGCCGCCGTTACGCGGCGCCCTCGCCCAGGTAGGCGGCCCGGACGCGCGGGTCGGCCAGCAGGGCCGACGCCTCGTCCTCCATGGCGACCGAACCCGTCTCCAGCACATAGCCACGGTCGGCGAGTTGCAGCGCCTGCGAGGCGTTCTGCTCGACCAGCAGCACGGTGGTGCCCTGCTTGTTGATCTCCTCCAGGATGTCGAAGATCTGCCGCACGATCAGCGGCGCGAGGCCCATCGACGGCTCGTCCAACAGCAGCAGTTCGGGCTTGCCCATCAGCGCGCGGCCGATGGCGAGCATCTGCTGCTCACCGCCGGAGAGCGTGCCGCCCAGCTGGGTGCGTCGTTCACCCAGTCGCGGGAAGAGGGTGAACACCCGGTCCATGTCGTCCGGGTCGGGCGCCTTGAAGCGGTACGCGCCCATCTCCAGGTTCTCCCGCACGGTCATGCGCGGGAAGACCCGTCGTCCCTCGGGCACATGGCCGATGCCGAAGCGCACCAGGTCGTGCGACTTGATGCCGTCCACCCGCTCGCCGTGGAACAGCACCTGGCCGTCGCGCGGTGAGAGCATGCCGGAGGCGGTGCGCAGGGTGGTGGACTTGCCGGCGCCGTTGGCACCGAGCAGGGCGACCACCTCGCCCTCGTACACCTTGACGTTGATGCCCTTCAGCGCCTCGATGGCGCCGTAGAACACCCGCAGGTCGCGCAGTTCCAGCATCGGAGTACGGGTGGGCTCCCCGGTCTGGTCTTCCGTCTGCTTGGTCAGATCGGCGGCGCCGCTCATTGCCGCTCCTTTCCGGGCCCGTCCGAGCCGTCCGCCGTGTCCGTGGCACCCGAAGCGCCGTCCGTCGAGTCGGCGTCGGCGTCACCGGCGGGCTCGTCCGTCTCCGTGTCCTCGTGTGCGGCTATCGTCTCGGCGACCGCCGCCGTGTCCTCCTCGGCAACCGCGCCGAGGTAGGCCTCGATGACGGCGGGGTCCTGTTGGACCTCCGACGGCGTTCCCTCGGCGATCTTCTTGCCGAAGTTCAGCACCATCACGCGGTCGGCCACCGACATCACCAGCCGCATGTCGTGCTCGATCAGCAGCACGCTCACACCCAGGTCGCGGTTGATCCGCCGGATGAGCTCCTCGAGCTCCAGCTTCTCGGTGGGGTTGGTGCCGGCCGCCGGCTCGTCCAGCAGCAGGACCTGCGGGTCGGTCGCCAGCGCCCGGGCGATCTCCAGTCGGCGCTGGTCGCCGTAGGAGAGCGAGCCGGCGAGTTCGTTCAGCTTGTCGACCAGGCCGACGAAGGACAGCACCTCGTGGGCCTTGCGGTCGCTCTCGCGTTCCGCCTTCCGCGCGTTCGGCAGGCCGAGCATGATCGAGACGGGGCCGGCCTTGAGCCGGGTCTCCGCGGCGATCTTCACGTTCTCCAGCGCGGTGAGCGCGCCGAAGAGCCGGATGTTCTGGAAGGTGCGGGAGACGCCGAGCCGGCTCACCAGGTGCGGCTTGCAGCCCAGCAGTTCGTGTTCGCCGCCCTGGGAGGGGCGGTAGGTGATCCGGCCCTCCTGGGGTGTGTAGGCGCCGGTGAGCGAGTTGAACAGGGAGGTCTTGCCTGCGCCGTTGGGGCCGATGACCGCCAGCACCTCGCCGCGGTGCATGCGCAGTTCGACGTTGTTGAGGCTGGTCACGCCGCCGAACCGCAGGGTCACGCCGGCGGTGTCGAGCACCAGGTCACCGTTGTCCGTCGCCGTGGTCCCGGCAGACCCGCCGTCGGTTCGCACGTCCGTTGTCATGACTGCCTCCCTGGGGCCGGACCCGTCGCGTCCGCGCCACCGGTACCCGCCTCGGCCATCTGCAGCTCACGCTGCCGGCGCCGGGACGGAATCACACCCTGCGGCCGGTAGATCATCATGACCACCAGCAGCGCTCCCAGATACATGTGCCGGTCCTTCGGGTCCACGAAGTCCCGCAGGAACTCCGGCAGCCACACCAGGAAGGCGGCACCGAAGAGCACGCCCGGGATCGATCCCATACCGCCGAAGATCACGTACGACAGCACGAGGATCGACAGCAGGATGACAAAGTTCTCGGAGTTGATGTAGCCCACCTTGCTGGCGTACGCGACGCCGGCGACGCCGGAGGTGGAGGCGCCGATGGCAAAGGCCATCAGCTTGTAGCGGACGGTGTCCACGCCGGTGGAGGCCGCCGCGATCTCGTCCTCACGGATGGCCGTCCAGGCCCGGCCGACCTTGGAGTGCTCCAGCCGGATGAAGAGGAAGACCACGATGCCGATGAACGCCAGCAGCAGCCAGTAGAACGGCATCTGGTCGACGACGTTCCACTCGTAGCTCCAGAAGCCGAGGTCGATGTGCCAGCGCTCGACCTTCACGCCGCTGGTGCCGCCGGTGACGTCGCCCAGGTTCTTGGCCGCGAGGTAGACGATCTCGTGGAAGCCGAGGGTGACGATGGCCAGGTAGTCGCCGCGTAGCCGTAGTGTCGGCGCGCCGAGCAGCACACCGGCGATGAGGCAGGTGATCACGGCGAGCGGGATCACCAGGAAGTTGTTCAGCACCACCGGCGGCTGCACGGGCAGGGCGCCGGTCCAGAACGCCGCGCTGTAGGCGCCGATCGCGAAGAACGCGATGAAGCCGAGGTCGAGCATGCCGGCCCAGCCGATGACGACGTTCAGGCCGACGGCGACGAGCAGGTAGATGGCGATCTGGTCGACGAGGACGGTCTGCCAGAACCGGGAGAGGCCCATCGGGCCCCACACCAGGATCGCGGCGAAGCCGGCGATGACGGTCCAGCGCACCCAGCGTTCGGTGGACCACAGCCGGCCGACCGCGCCGAGCGGGGTGACCAGGGTGCCCTTGACCTTGCGCGCGGAGGAGGTGAAGGGCGCGGAGGCGAACTCGCGGACGGCCCAGACGACAAGCGCGATGCCGAGCCACACCGCCACGCTGCCGTCGGAGAAGTTCTCCCGGATCGCGTAGAAGATGTCTTTGTGCGTGCCCTGGACGCCGGTCACCATCGACATCAGCAGGCCGAGGGCGAGCAGGGCGCCGAGCTTGCGCCAGCGCGGCTTCTGGTACCAGTGGACCTCGCGCAACTGCTGCGCGACGGTCAGGTTGGTGGTCTTCGTTGCGTCGCTCATGCCGTCCTCCCCAGACGCTCGCCGAGAAGACCGGTCGGGCGGAACATCAGCACCAGGACGAGGACCGCGAAGCCGGCCACGTAGCGCCATTCGTCGCCCCAGACGAAGACGGTCAGGGTCTCGACCATGCCGAGCACCATGCCGCCGAGCATGGCGCCGCGGACGTTGCCGATGCCGCCGAGGACCGCCGCCGCGAAGGCGGTGATGCCGGGCAGGAAGCCCATGGTGTAGACGACCTTGCTGTTCAGGCCGAAGAGGAAGCCGGCGGCGCCGCCGAGCAGACCGCCGATGACAAAGGTGCGGGAGACGACCTTGTCGATGTTGACGCCCATGAGGGAGGCGACCTCGGGGTCCTGTGCGACCGCGCGGATGCCGGAGCCGAGCTTGGTGCGGTTGACCACGTAGTCGAGTCCGACCATCATCGCCACGGCGGAGAAGACGATCAGCAGCTGCGTCACGTTCAGTGACGCGCCGAATATGGTGACGACCGTCTTGTTCTCGTACATCGTCGGCATCGACATCGAGCTGCGACCGAAGAGCTTGCCGGCGATGTTGTAGAGGAAGAACGACGCCCCGATCGCCGTGATCAGGAACACCAGCCGGGGCGCGTTATGTCGACGGAGTGGACGATACGCGACCTTTTCCAACCCGAAGGCGACGGCGCCGCCCAGACCGGCACCGGCCAGTATTCCGACGGCCACGTAGACCACCGACTGGAGTCCGGAAGGACTGGCGACCGGCACCCACGCGGTAAGCGCGATAAGTCCGCCGAAACCACCGAACATGAACACTTCGCTGTGGGCGAAGTTCAGAAGTTGGAGAACACCGTAGACAAGCGTGTACCCGATGGCGATGACGGCGTACAAACAGCCGAGCACCACCCCTAGGACCATGTAGTCCCAGAGCTCGTTAAGGGACATCGAACTGACTTCCTTGTGGGAACAAGCAGCCGCGCCATGCGATCAGCACAACCAACGACCACGCAGCGGAAACAGGAAGGGCGGACAATATGACCGGATATGGAGACACAGGACCGGCGCGGCACCGCGCGGCACCGCGCCGGTCCTGTGGTGGGAACCGTTCCCTGGCTCAGCTCTTCGACAGGTCGTCGATGTTGCCCTCGTACTCGATCTTCCCGTCCTTGACCTGGTACAGGTAGATCGTCTGGTTCTGGAACTCGCCCTTGTCGTCGAAGGTGAATTCCTTGGTGAGGCCCTGGTACTTGACCGTCTTCAGGGCCTTCAGCAGACCCTCACGGCTGACGTCGTCGCCGAGCTTGTCGATCTCGGAGATGAGCATCTTGGCGACGTCGTACGACTCGGCGGAGTAGGTGCCCGGAGCCCGCTTGAACTCCTTCTCGTAGTCGGCCGCGAACTTCTTCGTGGCCTCCTCCTGCGTCGGGTCGGTGCAGGGGCAGGTCAGCTTCCAGCCGTTGGCGGCGTTGCCGGCCAGCTTGACGAAGCTGGGGTCGTTGGAGCCGTCACCGGAGATCTTCACGCCCTTGAAACCGGCCTCGTCCAGCTTCTTGGCGAACGGGCCCGCGTCCTCGTAGTAGCCCGCGTAGATCATTCCGTCGGCCTTGGTGTTCGTCACCTTGCGGGCCGCGGCGCTGTAGTCCGGCGTCTTCTGCGGGGCGGACTGGCGGATCGCCTTGATCCCGGCGTCGTTGAGCGCCTTCTCCGCGACGTCGGCGAGACCGACGCCGTAGTCCGTCTTGTCGTCGACGACAACGACGGTCTTGGCGTCCGTGGCCTCCTTGAAGTACTTGGCCATTCCGGCGCCCTGGGCCGAGTCGTTCGGCACGGCGCGGAAGAAGGTGTCGTATCCCTTGGTCGTCAGGTCCGGGCGGGTCGCGGAAGAGGAAACCGCCGGAACCTTCGCGTCCTTGTAGAACTCGGCGGCCGTGTCGGCGGCACCGGAGAAGGCCGGGCCGATGACCGCGATGACATCCTGGTCAAGTGCCTTCTGGGCGGCGGCGGTCGCCTTGTCGGGCTGACCCATGTCGTCGACCGGAACATATTCGATCTTGAAATCGTAGTCGCCGGAGGCATTGGCCTCGTCGATGGCGAGTTTGATCCCGTTCTCCATGTTCTCGCCCAGCTGGACGTTCTCACCGGAGAGCGGGCCCTGGAACGCAATCTTGTACGTCCCATCGCCGCTGTCGCTGCCACTCCCACAACCGGTCAGCGCCAAAGCACCGATGGCAACGGGCACAGCCAGCTTCACGATGGTCTTGTTGAGCACAGTGGAACCCCCTGGATCCGGCCCAGAACGCGACGTGCACCGCTGAGATTCGGCGCCGCGAGCCGTACACGCGTACGGCTGAAGCGGAATCTATTGCCTAAACCACCACCCACCTAGGGAACCAGCACAGATGTGATCGCCCTGTGACCTGTGCCATGTGTCGGAATCAGGACGGTCCTTACCGGTCATCGAACGAACCGGAAGATCGTTTGTCCTGCCCGCAAAACCACCCTGATCCACCCCGAATACCACAAGTCGGCGGCGCGTCCTCGCGCCGCCGACCGACCCGGGCCCCACCCGGCACCCGTACCCCCGACCATCCCGCGCCACACCCCGGCGCGGGTCGAACCGGCCGGGCGCCGGACAGAACTATGCCTGCTGCTGCTTGCGGCGCTCCTCGCCGTCCTCGATGACGGCCTCCGCGACCTGGCGCATCGACAGCCGCCGGTCCATGGAGGTCTTCTGGATCCAGCGGAAGGCGGCCGGCTCGCTGAGCCCGTACTGGGTCTGGAGCACCGACTTCGCACGGTCCACCAGCTTGCGCGTCTCCAACCGCTGCGCCAGGTCGGAGACTTCACGCTCCAGCTCGCGCAGTTCGGTGAAGCGCGACACGGCCATCTCGATGGCCGGAACGACATCGCTCTTGCTGAACGGCTTCACCAGATAGGCCATCGCGCCCGCGTCGCGCGCCCGCTCGACCAGCTCGCGCTGGGAGAACGCGGTCAGCATCAGGACGGGGGCGATCCGGTCCTCGGCGATCTTCTCGGCGGCGGAGATCCCGTCGAGAACGGGCATCTTCACGTCGAGGATCACCAGGTCGGGGCGGTGCTCCCGGGCGAGGTCGACGGCGGTCTGGCCGTCACCGGCCTCCCCGACGACCGTGTACCCCTCTTCCTGGAGCATCTCCTTGAGGTCCAGCCGGATCAGCGCCTCGTCCTCCGCGATCACCACACGGGTCGTCTGCGGCGGCACGTGCTCGTCGGCGCCCTCTACGGGCTCGCCGGGTTCCGCCGGCACGGTGGGCTCAGGGGCGTCTGCGGCGCTCACGGAGAATGTTCCTCGCTCTCGAACAGGGCGGTGCCACCTGAGCCTACCTACCTGAGGTAGGTTTGAGTCACGCGGGCTTGCTGCTAGCCTTGCTTTCCAAGGGCGCCCCGGTAGCCCAGCGGTAGAGGCAATGGTCTCAAACACCATCCAGCGTGGGTTCGAATCCCACCCGGGGTACTTTCCTTCGTTTCGAAGGCATATGGGCCGCCTGGCGATCTTCCTCCAGGTGTGTGATTCACCGGCCGCCCCCACTCCCCCCGACGCGGTGCACCCGCACCAGGTTCGTGGTGCCCGCCACACCCGGCGGAGAGCCCGCGGTGATGACCACGACGTCCCCCGGCACACAGCGGCCCAGCGCGAGCAGCTGCTCCTCCACCTGCCGCACCATCTCGTCCGTGGTCCCCACGTGCGGGCCCAGGATCGCCTCCACCCCCCAGCTCAGGTTGAGTTGGCCGTGGGTGGCGGGGTCCGGGGTGAAGGCGAGCAGCGGGATCGGCGAGCGGTACCTCGCGAGCCGCCTGGCGGTGTCGCCGCTCTGGGTGAAGGCGACCAGGTAGCGGGCGTCGAGGAAGTCCCCCAGCTCTGCGGCGGCCCGGGCGACCGCGCCGCCCCGGGTGCGCGGCTTGCTGGCGGGGACGAGCGGCGGGAGCCCCCTGGCCAGCAGGTCCCGTTCGGTGGCGGCGACGATGCGGCTCATCGTCGCCACCGCCGCCGTCGGGTACTTGCCGACGCTGGTCTCCGCGCTCAGCATCAGCGCGTCGGCCCCGTCGATCACCGCGTTGGCGATGTCCGAGACCTCCGCGCGGGTGGGTCGCGGGTTCTCCACCATCGAGTCGAGCATCTGGGTGGCCACGATGACCGGCTTGGCGTTGCGGTTGGCGAGCTTCACGGCGTGCTTCTGCACCGCCGGGATCGTCTGCAGCGGCAGCTCGACACCCAGGTCGCCACGGGCGATGAGCAGTCCGTCGAACGCGTCGAGCACGGCGTGCAGTTGCTCGACCGACTGCGGCTTCTCCAGCGTGGCGAGCACCGGCCGGCGCACGTCCTCCTCGGCCATCACCCGCCGCAGCGGCAGCACGTCGTCGGCACCGCGGGTGTGCGGCAGCGCGACGAGGTCGACGTCGTTGCGCAGCGCCCAGCGCAGGTCGTCCTCGTCCTTCTTGGTGAGGACGGGCAGCGTGGTGTCGGTGTCCGGCAGGTACAGCACCTTGTGGTCGGAGACGATGCCGCCCACCCGTACCCGGGTGTGCACGTCCCGGCCCCGCACCTCGGTCACCTCCAGCACCGGGCCGTCGTGCTCGACGAGCAGCCGGTGCCCCGGACGGACGTCGCGGTGGAGCGCGGCGTGGGTGGTGGCGCAGCGGGTGTGGTCGCCCGGCAGGTCCCGGGTGCTGACGGTGAACTCGTCGTCGACCTCCAGCACGGCCGGGCCCTGCCCGAAGGTGCCCAGCTGCACCTTCGGACCCTGGAGGTCCACCAGCGTCCCCACCCGGCGGCCGGTCCGGTGGGCGGCGGTCCGCAGGTGGCGGAGGCGGGCCTCGTGCTCGCCGTGGGTGCCGTGCGCGAGGTTCAGTCTGGCGACGTCGGCGCCCGCCCGGACCAACTCCTCGATCTGTTCGTACGTGTCCGTCGCGGGCCCGAGAGTGCAGACGATCTTGGCTCGGCGCATGGCCCCGACCTTATGGCTTACCCGCTGGTAGAGCTGCCTCGTCCGGTGGACGGCAGCGGTGGTGTGGATGAACCGATGTCGACATCCGAACATGTGTCGACCTCCCGGGCTTCTGTGCCCGGGAGGTCGTGCCCCCGGTGCCGCCGCTCACGCCTCCCGCACCCGCAGGGCGCGGGCGAGGTCGTCCAACTCGTCGGTGAGCGCGCGGCGCAGGGCCGGCGGCGGCTCCTCCTCGGACAGCGTCCGCCGGCCCTCCTCCAGCACGGACCGCTCGACGGCGGTGTGCGGGAAGGCCTGGCGGCCGGCGAGGCGGGCGACGGTCTCCCCGCGCCGGTGGGCGAGCGCCAGCGCGTCCGGGAAGTAGCGCTTCAGGTAGGGCGCGGTCAGCTCCCGCTGCTCCGCCGGCCAGAAGCCCTGCGCGGTGGCACCGAACAGGTAGTTGCTGAGGACGCTGTCGGCGCCGAACATCAGCTCCCAGGCCCGTGCCTTGGCGGCGGCGTCCGGCAGCGCGGCGCGGCAACGCGCGGCGGCCTGCTCGCCGTTGGCGGTCCGGTCGGCGGCGGCCTCCTCGTCGAGCTCTGCGGCGGTGAGCTGGCCGAGTACGGTCAGCCGCCTCAGCGCCAGCCAGCGTCGGTCGGCGTCCAGCGGCACGCCGTGCAGGGTGCCGGTGCCGTCCAGCCAGGCCGTCAGCTCGGTGGGACGGGTGACGGTGCCGATGTGGGCGGGCAGCACGGTCAGCCTGCGGTCGTGGTCCTCCGCGTCCGCCAGCAGACGTGTGGTGAGCTCGTGCAGCCGGCCCAGCGCGTCGGGCCGGTCCGCCGGGTCCAGGTAGCGGTCGAGCAGGGTGCCGTGGACGAAGTCGAGCACGGCCGCCACGGTCGTGTTGTCGCTCTCGCGCGGCAGGTGGGTCTCGACGAGCCGGAGGTACTCGCCGGGCGGGATGTCGGCGTCCCGGACCATGTCGCGGGCGGCGCTCCACACGGTGACCCGGGTGAGCGGGTCGGGGACGGAGGTGAGCGCGGTCGCCAGCGTCTCCCAGGAGCGCTCGTCGAAGCGGACCTTGGCGTAGGTGAGGTCCTGGTCGTTGAGCACCACGAGGTCGGGCGGGCCCCCCGGCAGGGTGAGGGTGGTGGTGGCCTCGTCGGCCGGCAGGTCGGTGTGCGCGCTCGGCCGGGCGGTCAGCGTGCCGTCCTCGGCGCGGTCGAAGGCCGCGGCGAGCAGCCGGTGCGGGCGTCCGCCGCGCTTGTGGACGTGCAGCAGCCAGGTGTTGGCGTCCTTGTCCGCCACGCCGGGGACGAGGGTGTCGGCGCCGGTGGTGCGCAGCCAGCGTTCCGCCCACTGCCGCACGTCGCGGTTGGTGTGCCGGGCGAGGTTGTCCAGGAAGTCGCCGAGGGTCGCGTTGCCGAAGCGGTGCCGGGTGAAGTGCGTGTTCAGACCGGCGAGGAAGTCCTCCTGCCCGAGCCAGGCGGCGAGTTGGCGGAGCGCGGAGGCGCCCTTGGCGTAGGAGATGCCGTCGAAGTTCTGCAGGGCGGTGGCGGTGTCCGGCACGGCCTCCGGGTCCGGGGCGATCGGGTGGGTGCTGGGCCGCTGGTCGGCGTCGCAGCCCCAGGTCTTGCGCTCGGTGGTGAAACGCGCCCAGTTGTCGGTCCAGCGGGTGGTGCGGGCGATGACGTCGGTGCCCATGTACTCGGCGAACGACTCGTTCAGCCAGATGTCGTCCCACCACTGGAGGGTGACGAGGTTCCCGAACCACATGTGGGCCATCTCGTGGGCGATCGTCGTCGCCCGCACGGCGTGCTCGTTGTCCGTGGTCGCCGACCGGTGCACGTAGCTGTCGGTCAGCACGACCAGGCCGGGGTTCTCCATGGCGCCGGCGTTGAGCTCGGGCGCGAAGAGCTGGTCGTAGGAGTCGAACGGGTAGGGCTCGTCGAAGAGGGTGTGGTAGTGGTCGTAGCAGGCGGTGGTGACCCGCTGGATCTCCTCGGCGTCCAGGTGCTCGGCCAGCGAGCGCCGGGTGTGCACACCGAACGGCAGCCCGGCGTGGGTGAAGGTGTGGCTGTGGTACGGGCCGGCCGCCGCCGCCATCAGATAGGTGCTGAGGGGCGGCGTCGCGGGGCTGGTCCAGTGGCCCGGCCGGGTCTGGGTGGCCACCGAGTTGGTGAGGAACGTCCAGTCCTCGGGGGTCGTGGCGGAGACGGTGAACGTCGCCTTCAGGTCGGGCTGGTCGAAGCAGGCGTAGACGCGCGGCGCCTCCGTCTGGAAGCACATCGAGTACAGGTACGTGCGGCCGTCCGCCGGGTCGGTGAAGCGGTGCATGCCCTCCGAGGTGCGGGAGTACGGCATGTCGGCGGTGACGTAGAGGGTGTGCTCGCCCGCGGTGAGGTCGGTGAGCGGCAGCCGCCCGTCCGTCAGCAGCCCCACGTCCAGCGGCCGGCCGTCCAGCGTCACGCCGTGCAGCGTCGTCGGCCGCAGCTCGACGAAGGTGTCGGCCTGGTGGTGCGCGGTGAAGTGGATGGTCGTGGTGCTGCCGAAGGTGTCGCCGTCCCGGCTGAGGTCCAGGTGGATCGTGTAGCTGTGGACGGTGAGCTGGCAGGCGCGGGTGCGCGCCTCCTGGCGGGAGAGGGTGGTCATGACCGTCATCGTGCCTCAGACGGCCCCGCGTCCGTGCCCGTTCCGCTCCAGGCGATCAGTCGCTCCAGGCGATCAGTGGCCCCGGGCGATCAGTCCGCCTCGGCGGCTTCGGCGCCGCCGTCGGCGTTGCCGGCGATCGTCTCGTGGTGCCGGATCACCTCGGCGATGATGAAGTTCAGCAGCTTCTCCGCGAAGGCCGGGTCGAGCTTGGCGTTCTCGGCGAGCTGCCGCAGCCGGGCGATCTGCCGGGCCTCGCGCTGCGGGTCGGCCGGCGGCAGCTGGTGGCGGGCCTTGAGGTGGCCGACCTGCTGGGTGCACTTGAAGCGCTCGGCGAGCATGTGGACCACGGCCGCGTCGATGTTGTCGATGCTCTCGCGCAGCCTGGTCAGCTCCTCCTGGACGACGGCGTCGGGCTCGGGAGCGGAGGATGCGGTGTTGTTCATGCGCCGACTCTAGTAAGCGCGGTGGAGCACCGCCGCCCGTGGTCGGTGTGTGGGACGGATGTGCGGGTCGGGTGTGTGCGGCGGGCCCGGCGCCCACGGCGGCCGTAGGGTGGGTGCGAGGAGCAGGACGCGCGGGGGTGATGTGGTGACGGGAAGGCCGTCGGGCGCGGTGGAGCGGGGATTCCCCCACCTGGAGGTGGTACGCGACGCGCTCGCCGCGCTGTACCGCCGGCTGTCGGTGGACTCGGTGGAGCAGTTCGCGGTGAGTGTGCCGCCGGTGGACGTGGCGCTCGACCCGGACGAGGAGCTGTACGGGGGTGTGCAGCGGGTGGCGCGGGCGCTGGTGCGGCACTTCCGGTTGCCGGACGCCCGGGTGATCGTGGCGTTCCGGGAGATGGACCTGGCCGCGGAGGTGGAGCTGTCCGCCGGCCCCGAGTACTTCGTGGACCTCAACCGGCGCTTCAAGGAGCACCGCCGCGACATCGGCGCCGCGCTCGCGCACGAGATCACCCATGTCTACCTGCACCGGCTGGAGTTGGAGTTCCCCGGCGTCGCGGAGAACGAGATCCTGACCGACACCGTCTCCACCTACCTGGGCGCCGGCTGGCTGCTGCTCGACGCCTTCCGCGAGGACTCCCTGACGTCGCAGAAGCTGGGCTACCTGACCCCCGAGGAGTTCGGCTACGTGCTGGCGAAGCGGGCGGAGGCCTTCGGCGAGGACCCGTCGGTGTGGTTCAGCAGCCCGCAGGCGTACGAGGCGTACGTCCGGGGGCGGACGCGGGCGGAGGAGGACGGCCGCCGGCCGCCGCTCGCCGGGGCCGGCTGGGTCGCGCGTCGGCGGTACGGGCACGACCGGCGGTTGGCGCGTTCGCGGATGCGGCCCGGGCAGTCGGCGTTCGACGGCGAGGGGTACCGCTTCGAGTGGGCCTCCGGCGTACGCGTGTCGTTCCGCTGCCCGCGCTGCCAGCAGCGGCTGCGGGTGCCGCTGCGCGGCGAGGTCCGGGTGCGCTGCGCGGGCTGCGCGCAGGTGTGGTCGGTCGACACGTAGCGCCGTGCCGCCGTGGCCCGGGGTCGGTTCAGCCCTTGACGGCGCCCGCGGCCAGGCCGTGGGAGAGGCGTCGCTGGGCGAGGACGAAGAACACCAGCACCGGCAGGGTGATCAGAGTGGAGCCCGCCATGACGGCCCCCCAGTCGTTGGTGTGCTGCCCGAAGAAGCGGTGGAGGCCGACGGCGGCGGTGAACTTCTCCTCGTCCTGCAGGAAGGTGAAGGCGAAGACGAACTCGTTCCAGGCGACGATGAAGCTGAACACGCTGGTCGCGACGAGGCCCGGCGCGACCAGCGGCAGCAGCACCGAGCGGAACATCCGGAACCAGCCGCAGCCGTCCAGGTAGGCGGCCTCCTCCACCTCGCGCGGCACGGCGGCGACAAAGCCGCGCAGCATCCAGATCGCGAACGGCAGCGAGAACGCCAGATAGACGATGGTCAGCCCGAGCAGGCTGTTGAGCATCTGCAGGTTGCGCATCTGCACGAACAACGGGATGACCAGCGCCTCCAGCGGCACCATCTGCACGATCAGCACCATGATGAGCACGGCGGTGCGGAACCGGAACCGGAAGCGGGCAACGGCGACGGCCGCCAGCAACGCCAGCAACCCGGCGAGCAGCACCGTGCCGACACCGACAAGCGCCGAGTTCAGCAGGAAGCGGCCGAACCCGCCCTGGTCGAGGACCCGGTGGAAGTGGTCGAGGGTCAGCCCGCTGGGCAGGATCGACGAACCGCGCGCGCCGGCGCGCGGTTCGAGCGCGGAGGTCACCATCCAGTAGACGGGCAGCAGGGTGAAGGCCAGCAGCGCGGCGAGGGCGGCCGAGTGGCCGAGGCGGGTGAGCGCGGTGGCGCGCGGGGTGCCGGTCACAGTTCCTCGCTCTCTTTGAAGAGCGTGCGGATGTAGACGGTGGTGATGCCCAGCAGCAGCAACGTGAGCAGTACGGCGATGGCCGACCCCATGCCGTACTGGCGCTGCGCGAAGGACTCGACGTACGACCACACGCCGAGGTTGAGCACGTCGGGGTTCGCGCCGCTGCCCCCCGGCATCAGGTACAGCTGCACAAAGACCTTGAAGTCCCAGATCGTGGACAGGATGATCACCACGCTGAAGACAGGCCGGATGGACGGCACGGTGATCGTCCAGAAGCGCTGCCAGGCGTTGGCGCCGTCGATGATGCCGGCCTCGTGGAGTTCCCTGGGGATGGTGAGCAGCCCGGCGAAGACGGTGATCGCCACAAAGGGGAAGCCGTGGTGGACGACGTTCAGCGTGGCGATGGCGTAGAAGCCGAGCCGGTCGGTGAACCAGTTGGTGTTCCCGGCGTCCACCAGGCCGAGACCGTCCAGGCCGGTGACCACCGCGCCGCCGAGCGGGTCGAAGAGCCAGATCCACACGTAGGTGCCGGTCACCGCCGGCATCGCCCAGGCGGTCATGATCGCGCTGGCGGTGAGGGTGCGCCACAGCGGGCTGAGCCGGGCCAGCAGCAGAGCGACCAGGGTGCCGAGGACAACGGTGAGGGTGACACACGCCAGGGCGAACAACACGGTGTTCGGCAGGACGGTCGTCCAGAGGTAGGACTGGCCGAGGATGTCGGTGTAGTTGTCCAGACCGTTGTAGTTGCTGGTGCCGGTGACGATCTCCGGCAGGCCGTAGTCCTGGAAGGACATCCACACCACCCGGCCCAGCGGCCACAGCAGCAGCGCGGCGACGGCCAGCAGCGCGGGGGCGAGCAGCAGCCAGGGCGCGGCGGCACGCCGCCGCGCCCTGCGGCGGCCGGCGGCC
>NZ_WMLF01000440.1 GCF_014156695.1 Streptomyces durbertensis
GTGTGACACGGACCGCACGGCTCGCCGTGGGCGCGGTCTTGCCTCGTGGTTACCGACAAGTAGCATGGGGTCGGGAAGCTCGCCGTTCGCCGGCGGCGTCTCCCGGGCATTCCCCGGACATCCCGGCCGCACCCCGCAGGAGGAGAGCCAACGTGCCTCGTACCGCAAGGGACGTCGTCTTCGTCGACGGCGTCCGCACACCGTTCGGCAAGGCGGGCCCCAAGGGCATCTACCACGAGACCCGTGCCGACGATCTGGTCGTCAAGTGCATCCGCGAGCTGCTGCGTCGCAACCCCGACCTGCCGCCCGAGCGCATCGACGAGGTCGCCATCGCCGCGACCACCCAGATCGGTGACCAGGGTCTGACCCTGGGCCGCACCGCGGGGCTGCTGGCGGGACTGCCCAAGACCGTCCCCGGCTACTCCATCGACCGGATGTGCGCCGGCGCGATGACCGCCGTCACCACCACCTCCGGCTCGATCGCCTTCGGCGCCTACGACGTGGTCGTGGCCGGCGGTGTGGAGCACATGGGCCGCCACCCGATGGGTGAGGGCGTCGACCCCAACCCGCGGTTCGTCTCCGAGAAGCTGGTGGACGAGTCCGCCATGTTCATGGGCATGACGGCGGAGAACCTGCACGACCGCTTCCCGCACCTGACCAAGGAGCGCGCGGACGCCTACGCGGTGCGCAGCCAGGAGAAGGCCGCCAAGGCGTACGCCAACGGCAGGATCCAGCAGGACCTCGTGCCGATCTCGGTGCGCCGCACCAACCCGGAGGTCGGGGAGACCGGTTGGGGCCTTTCGGTGGCCGACGAGCCGATGCGTCCGGGTACCACCCTGGAGAACCTCGCCGGGCTGAAGACCCCCTTCCGCGCCCACGGCCGGGTCACCGCCGGTAACGCCGCCGGTCTCAACGACGGCGCCACCGCCTCCCTGCTGGCCGCCGAGGACGTGGCGCAGGAGCTGGGCCTGCCGGTGAAGATGCGCCTGGTCTCCTACGCCTTCGCCGGCGTGGAGCCGGAGGTGATGGGCGTCGGCCCGGTGCCGGCGACCGAGAAGGCGCTGGCCAAGGCCGGTCTGTCCATCGACGACATCGGCCTGTTCGAGATCAACGAGGCCTTCGCCGTCCAGGTGCTGGCCCTGCTCGACCACTACGGCATCGCCGACGACGACCCGCGCGTCAACCAGTACGGCGGCGCCATCGCGTTCGGCCACCCGCTGGCCTCCTCCGGCGTCCGGCTCATGACGCAGCTGGCCCGCCAGTTCGAGGAGCAGCCGCACGTCCGCTACGGCCTGACCACCATGTGCGTCGGCTTCGGCATGGGCGGCACCGTGATCTGGGAGAACCCGCACTTCGAAGGGGCAGGCAAGTGACCACCACAGAGCTTCTCAAGGGCGCGGCCGAACTCTTCCCCGACGAGGTCGTGACCCAGGCGCACGTGCGCCACCTGGAGCTGCCCGGCGCCGGCCGGTTCGCGCTCGTCACGCTGGACAACGGCTTCGACCACACCAAGCCGACCACCTTCGGCCCGCAGTCGCTGGCGAACCTGAACGCCGCCATCGACCAGGTGGAGAAGGAGGCGGCGGACGGCGAGATCGTCGGCGTCGGCCTGACCGGCAAGCCGTTCATCTTCGCCGTGGGCGCCGACCTCAAGGGCGTCGAGCTGCTGAAGCGCCGCGAGGACGCGCTGGCCATCGGCAAGGGCGGCCACGACGTCTTCAAGCGCCTCTCCTCGCTGGCCGTGCCGACCTTCGCCTACTACAACGGCGCGGCGATGGGCGGCGGCGTCGAGGTCGGTCTGCACTGCACCTACCGCACGGTCTCCAAGTCCGTGCCGGCGTTCTCGCTGCCCGAGGTCTTCCTCGGCCTGGTACCGGGCTGGGGCGGCTGCGCGCTGCTGCCGAACCTGATCGGCCCCGAGCGTGCCGTCAAGGTCATCATCGAGAACTCGCTCAACCAGAACCGGCAGCTCAAGGGCGCCCAGGTGCACGAACTGGGCATCGCCGACGCCCTGTTCGAGGGCGCCGACTTCCTGGAGCAGTCGCTGCTGTGGACGGCCTCCGTCCTCAAGGGCGAGATCGAGATCGCCCGCCCGGAGATCGACCGCGGCGAGTCCTGGGACAACGCCGTCGCGCAGGGCCGGGCCGTCGCCGACGGCAAGGTGCACGGCGCCGCCCCGGCCGCCTACCGCGCGCTGGACATCATCGCCGCGGCGAAGAACGGCGACCTGCGCGCCGGTTTCGACGCCGAGGACGAGGCGCTCGCCGACCTCATCATGGGCGGCGAACTCCGCAGCGGCATCTACGCGTTCAACCTGGTGCAGAAGCGCGCCAAGCGGCCCGCGGGCGCCCCGGACAAGAACCTGGCCCGCGCGGTCTCCAAGGTCGGCGTCGTCGGCGCCGGCCTGATGGCCTCGCAGCTGGCGCTGCTGTTCGCCCGCCGCCTGGAGGTGCCGGTCGTGCTGACCGACATCGACCAGGAGCGCGTCGACAAGGGCGTGGGCTACGTCCACGAGGAGATCGACAAGCTGCTGCTGAAGGGCCGCGTCAACCAGGACAAGGCGAACCGCCTCAAGGCCCTGGTCACCGGCTCGCTCGACAAGGCCGCCGCCTTCGGCGACGCGGACTTTGTCATCGAGGCCGTCTTCGAGGAGATGGGCGTCAAGCAGAAGGTGTTCGCCGAGGTCGAGGCGGTGGTGCCGGAGCACGCCATCCTCGCCACGAACACCTCCTCGCTGTCGGTGTCCGAGATGGCCTCGCAGCTCAAGCACCCCGAGCGGGTCGTGGGCTTCCACTTCTTCAACCCGGTCGCGATCCTGCCGCTGCTGGAGATCGTCCGGGCGGAGCAGACCGACGACGCGTCGCTGGCGACCGCGTTCGCCGTCGCCAGGAAGCTGAAGAAGACGGCCGTCCTGGTCAAGGACGCCCCGGCGTTTGTCGTCAACCGCATCCTGACCCGCTTCATGGGCTCGGTGCTGGGCGCCATCGACGAGGGCACCCCGGTGGAGGTCGCCGACCGCGCCCTGGCGCCGCTCGGCCTGCCGATGTCGCCGGTCGTCCTGCTCGACCTGGTCGGCCCGGCGGTCGCGCACCACGTCGCGGGCACGTTGAACGCCGCCTTCCCCGACCGCTTCGCGGTGTCGGAGAACCTCGGCCGCGTCGTCGAGGCGGGCAAGCGCAACCTCTACACCTACGACTCCGGCACGCCGGAGCTCGACCCGGAGGTCGCCGCGCTCTTCCAGGTCGGCGACACCGCGCTGACCGAGGAGCAGGTCCGCGACCGCGCGCTGGACGCGATCGCCGAGGAGATCGGCCTGATGCTCGACGAGGGCGTCGTCGCCGAGGCGCAGGACATCGACCTCTGCCTGATCACCGGCGCGGGCTGGCCCTTCCACCTGGGCGGCATCACGCCGTACCTGGATCGGGCGGGTGTCAGCGAGCGGGTGCGCGGGCGGAAGTTCCTCGCCCCGGGCGTCGCGAGCGTCCCGGAGTGACCTGCCGCTGAGCACGCCGGGGACAGGGCCCCCGTCCGCACCACGCGGACGGGGGCCTTCGGCTCGGTCGGGGCCCGGTTCGGGCTCGGTTCGGGCTCGGTCCGGCCGTCCGTGCCCCGCCGACCCGGTCGGGCCTCCCACGCCGTACGCCGCCCGGAACCTACAATGCGCGGATGACGTATCTCATCACCGGCGGCGCCGGCTACATCGGCGCCCACGTCGTACGTGCGATGACGCAGGCGGGCGAGCGGGCCGTGGTGCTGGACGACCTGTCCACCGGGGAACGGGAACGGGTGCCGGCCGAGGTGCCGTTTGTGCACGGCTCCACCCTGGACCGCCCGCTGCTCGACCGGGTGATCCGCGAGCACGGTGTGACCGGGGTGGTGCACCTCGCGGCGAAGAAGCAGGTCGGCGAGTCCGTGGAGCAGCCGCTGCGCTACTACCGGGAGAACGTCGAGGGGCTGCGGGTGCTGCTGGAGGCCGTCGTGGACGGCGGGGTGCGGCAGTTCGTCTTCTCCTCCTCCGCCGCCGTCTACGGCATGCCGGACGTCGACCTGGTCACGGAGGAGACGCCGTGCCTGCCGATGAGCCCCTACGGGGAGACGAAGCTCGCCGGTGAGTGGCTGGTCCGCGCGGTGGGGCGGGCCCACGGCCTCGCCACGTCCTGCCTGCGCTACTTCAACGTCGCCGGCGCCGCCGAGCCGGAGCTGGCCGACACCGGCGTGTTCAACCTCGTCCCGATGGTGTTCGAGAAGCTGACCGAGCGCCGGGCGCCGCTGATCTTCGGCGACGACTACGCCACGCCCGACGGCACCTGCGTCCGCGACTACATCCACGTGGAGGACCTGGCCGACGCGCACCTGGCCGCCGCCCACCGGCTCGCCGAGGCCGTGCGGGCGGGTGAGAGCCCCGACCTGACGCTGAACATCGGGCGCGGCGAGGGCGTCTCCGTGCGGGAGATGGTCGAGCTGATCGGTGAGATCACCGGCCACGACGCGCTCGCCCCCACGGTC
>NZ_WMLF01000441.1 GCF_014156695.1 Streptomyces durbertensis
GCACCGAGGGAGGGGGTGGGCGCGTGTGGCAGCCGGTGCGCGAGGTGCCGCTGCGGCGGCGTCCCGGGCGGTGCGAGGCGTCGCCACGGGCGTCTCACCAACGCGTCCACCATGCGAGCAGCCCCCGGTCGGCGGACCTCGCGCACGTACGATGGCCAGTGAGCCGCCGCCTCAAGGGAGGTCTTTGCAAGTGACCCAACAGGTCAGCCAGGAGAGCGCCAAGGAAGTCAGGCGTCTGGACCGGGTGATCATCCGGTTCGCGGGGGATTCGGGCGACGGCATGCAGTTGACGGGGGACCGCTTCACCTCCGAGACCGCGTCCTTCGGCAATGATCTCTCGACCCTGCCGAATTTCCCCGCGGAGATCCGCGCGCCCGCCGGAACCCTTCCCGGCGTCTCCTCGTTCCAGCTGCATTTTGCCGATCACGACATCCTCACGCCCGGTGACGCGCCGAACGTGCTGGTCGCGATGAACCCGGCCGCCCTGAAGGCCAACGTGGGAGACCTTCCCAGGGGCGCCGAGATCATCGTCAACACGGACGAGTTCACCAAGCGCGCGATGGCCAAGGTCGGCTACGACACCAGCCCGCTCGAGGACGGCTCACTCGACGGCTACCGGGTGCACCCGGTGCCGCTGACGACGCTCACCGTCGAGGCGCTGAAGGACTTCGACCTCGGCCGCAAGGAGGCCGGGCGCAGCAAGAACATGTTCGCCCTCGGCCTGCTCTCCTGGATGTACAACCGTCCGGTGGAGGGCACCGAGCGTTTCCTGCGGTCGAAGTTCGCGAAGAAGCCGGAAATCGCGGAGGCGAACGTCACCGCTTTCCGCGCGGGATGGAACTTCGGCGAGACGACCGAGGACTTCGCGGTCTCCTACGAGGTCGCGCCGGCCGCCAAGGCGTTCCCGGCCGGTACCTACCGGAACGTCTCGGGCAACCTCGCCCTGTCTTACGGACTGGTCGCGGCGTCTCAACAGGCGGACCTCCCGCTGTTCCTGGGCTCCTACCCGATCACCCCGGCGTCCGACATCCTCCACGAGCTGTCGAAGCACAAGAACTTCGGCGTGCGCACCTTCCAGGCGGAGGACGAGATCGCCGGCATCGGCGCCGCGCTCGGCGCCGCGTTCGGCGGCTCCCTCGCGGTCACCACGACCTCCGGGCCCGGTGTCGCGCTGAAGTCCGAGACGATCGGCCTCGCCGTCTCGCTGGAACTGCCGCTGCTGATCGTGGACATCCAGCGCGGCGGTCCGTCCACCGGACTGCCGACCAAGACGGAGCAGGCCGACCTCCTCCAGGCCATGTACGGCCGCAACGGCGAGGCACCCGTCCCGATCGTGGCCCCGGCCACGCCCGGCGACTGCTTCGACGCCGCGCTGGAGGCGACCCGGATCGCGCTCACCTACCGCACGCCGGTGTTCCTGCTCTCCGACGGCTACCTGGCCAACGGCTCCGAGCCGTGGCGCGTGCCGGAGATCGACGAACTCCCCGACCTGCGGGTGCAGTTCACCACCTCTCCGAACCACGTGCTGGAGGACGGCAGCGAGGTCTTCTGGCCCTACAAGCGCGACCCGGAGACCCTCGCCCGCCCCTGGGCCGTGCCCGGCACGCCCGGTCTCGAACACCGCATCGGCGGCATCGAGAAGCAGGACGGCACCGGCAACATCTCCTACGACCCCGCCAACCACGAGCACATGGTCCGCACCCGGCAGGCCAAGGTGGACGGCGTCACCGTGCCCGACCTGACCGTCGACGACCCGGACGGCGAGGCGAAGGTGCTGGTCATCGGCTGGGGTTCGACCTACGGGCCGATCACCGCCGGTGTACGGCGGGTGCGCCGGGAGGGACTGCACGTCGCCCAGGCCCACCTGCGGCACCTCAACCCCTTCCCCGCGAACCTCGGCGAGGTCCTGCGCTCCTACGACAAGGTGATCGTGCCCGAGATGAACCTCGGACAGCTCGCCACGCTGCTGCGGGCCCGCTACCTCGTCGACGCACAGCCCCACACCCAGGTCAACGGCATGCCCTTCAAGGCCGAGCAGCTCGCCAACGTCCTCAAGGAGGCCATCGAACATGGCTGACGTCCTCACCGGGGGGAGCCGGGAACGGGCGCACCACCCGCTCACCCTGGTCCCCAAGGCCGACGCCAAGCAGTCGGCCAAGGACTTCAAGTCCGACCAGGAGGTCCGCTGGTGCCCCGGCTGCGGCGACTACGCCGTGCTGGCCGCCGTGCAGGGCTTCATGCCGGAGATGGGCCTGGCGAAGGAGAACATCGTCTTCGTCTCGGGCATCGGCTGCTCGTCCCGCTTCCCGTACTACATGAACACGTTCGGGATGCACTCCATCCACGGACGCGCCCCGGCCATCGCCACCGGCCTGGCCGCCGCCCGGCGCGACCTGTCGGTGTGGGTCGTGACGGGCGACGGCGACGCGCTCTCCATCGGCGGCAACCACCTCATCCACGCGCTCCGCCGCAACGTCAACCTGAAGATCCTGCTGTTCAACAACCGGATCTACGGCCTGACGAAGGGGCAGTACTCGCCGACCTCCGAGGCCGGCAAGCTCACCAAGTCCAGCCCGATGGGCTCGCTGGACGCCCCGTTCAACCCGGTCTCGCTGGCCATCGGCGCCGAGGCGTCGTTCGTCGCGCGCACGATCGACTCCGACCGCAAGCACCTCACCGAGGTGCTGCGCGCCGCCGCCGACCACCCGGGCACGGCACTGGTGGAGATCTACCAGAACTGCAACATCTTCAACGACGGCGCGTTCGAGGCGTTGAAGGACAAGCAGCAGGCGCAGGAGGCCGTGATCCGGCTGGAGCACGGGCAGCCGATCCGCTTCGGCGTGCCCGGTGAGGACGGCCTCGGCGGCAAGGGCGTCGTCCGCGACCCGGCCACCGGCGACCTCGAGGTCGTCGACGTCGCCGAGCACGGCACGGACGGCATCCTCGTCCACGACGCGCACAGCGCCTCGCCGACGCAGGCGTTCGCGCTGTCCCGGCTCGCCGACGCGGACACCCTGCACCAGACGCCCGTCGGCGTGTTCCGCGACGTGCGCCGACCGGTGTACGAGACGGAGATGGCCGAGCAGTTGGAGCGGGCCGTGGAGCAGAACGGCAAGGGCGAGCTCGCGACGCTGCTCGCCGGCAACGACACCTGGACGGTCCTCTGACCTCCGGACCCCGGCGGCCCGGGCGCCGATCCCCCACCACAGGGATCGGCTCCGGGCCGCCGCCCGTTTGCGGACGCGCACACGCGCCGCCCCGGCCGCCGGCGGCGACGTCCACCGCCCGTACGTGACGCTCGGCAGCGACAGTAGCGTTCCGCGTAACGGGAATGACAAAGCGGCCGTCGCGCGTTACCTTGCCAGGGGCGTCGGCGGCGACGCTCATGGCACGTGGAAGCACAGTGGGGAGGGGTCGTGTCGGCGAGGACTGAGACGCGGACCGGGCTGGTGTTCGGGTTCGTGGCCTTCGGCATGTGGGGTCTGCTGCCGCTCTACTGGCACCTGCTCTCCGCCACCCCGGCGGCCGAGGTGCTCGCCCACCGCATGGTCTGGTCGCTCCCCACGGCCGCGCTCATCCTGCTCGCCGTCCGCCGCTGGGCGTGGATACGCCCGCTGCTGCGCGACCCCCGCCAGCTCGGCATGGCCGCGCTGTCCGCCCTGCTGATATCGGCGAACTGGTACCTGTTCATCTGGGCCGTCAGCTCCGGGCTTGTCCTGGAGGCCTCGCTCGGCTACTTCATCAACCCGCTGATCACCATCGCCATCGGCGTGCTGCTGCTGCGCGAGCGACTGCGCCCGTTCCAGTGGGTCGCGGTCGGCGTCGGCGCCACCTCGGTCGCCGTGATGACCTTCGCCTACGGGCAGGTCCCCTGGGTGGCGCTCGGCCTGAGCACCAGCTTCGCCGCGTACGGGCTGCTGAAGAAGAAGTCGCGCCTGGACGGCCTTGAGGGCTTCAGCGCGGACGCGCTGCTCCAGTTCCTGCCCGCGCTCGGCTTCCTGCTGCTGCTCTCGGGGCGCGGCGAGTCGACGTTCACCGCCGAGGGCCCGACACACGCGCTGCTGCTCGCCGGCGCCGGCCTGGCCACCGCGCTGCCGCTGATCCTCTTCGGCGCCGCCACCATGCGGGTGCCGCTGTCGACGATCGGCATGATGCAGTACCTCGGCCCGGCCACGATGTTCCTGCTGGGGCTCACCGTCTTCCACGAGGAGATGCCGCCGGCGCGGCTGGCCGGCTTCCTGCTGGTGTGGGCGGCGCTGCTGATCCTGACGTTCGACGCCCTGCGCGCGGCTCGCCGCAACCGCGTGGCGCTCCGGGCGGCCCGCGCCCAGGCGGCGCTGGAAGGCGAGACGGCGCTGGACGCCCGGGCGGCACTGGACGACGAGACGGCGCACGCCCCGGGCGCAGCGCCCGGTTCGGAAGCGGTGCCGTCGGTGCGGACGTGACCGCAGGAGCGGACGTGCCCGCCGGGGCGGGGCTTGCCGCGGGGACGGGCGTGACG
>NZ_WMLF01000442.1 GCF_014156695.1 Streptomyces durbertensis
GTCAGTCGCTCAGGCCCAGGAGGACCACGAGTCCTGTCGCCCGGACGGTCTCTACGCGACCCCCGGCGTCGACGTCCCCTACTGCACCGTCTACGACAGCGCCGGACGCGAGAAGATGGGAGCCGACCACCAGCGCCGTGTCATCGGCTACTTCACCAGCTGGCGGACCGGCAAGGACGGCCGCGACGCCTACCTGGCGTCCGACATCCCGTGGGAGAAGGTCACCCACCTCAACTACGCCTTCGCGCACGTCGACTCCGACAACCGGATCTCCGTCGGCCCGAACACCGCCGACAACCCGGCCACCGGCATGACCTGGCCCGGCGTCCCCGGCTCCGAGATGGACCCGGCCTTCCCCTACAAGGGCCACTTCAACCAGCTCAACAAGTTCAAGAAGCAGCACCCGCACGTCAAGACGCTTGTCTCCGTAGGCGGTTGGGCCGAGACCGGCGGCTACTTCGGGCCCGACGGCGAACGCGTCGACTCCGGCGGCTTCTACACCATGGCCACCAACGCGAACGGCTCGGTGAACCAGGCCGGCATCAACACCTTCGCCGACTCCGCCGTGAAGTTCCTGCGCGACTACGGCTTCAACGGCCTGGACATCGACTACGAGTACGCCACGTCGATGAAGGACGCCGGCAACCCGCTGGACTGGGCCGTCGCCAACCCGCGGCGCGCCGGGCTCAACGCCGGCTACTCCGCGCTGATGAAGACCCTCCGCGAGAAGCTCGACCGGGCCGGCGCCCAGGACGGCAAGCACTACCTGCTGACCGTCGCCGCGCCCTCCTCCGGCTACCTGCTGCGCGGCATGGAGACGTACGACACGGCCAAGTACCTCGACTACGTCAACATCATGTCCTACGACCTGCACGGCGCCTGGAACGAGTTCGTCGGCCCGAACGCCTCACTGTTCGACGACGGCAAGGACGCCGAACTCGCCGCCGCCGGCGTCTACACCACCTCCCAGTACGGCGGCATCGGCTACCTCAACACCGACTGGGCGTACCGCTACTTCCGTGGCGCGATGCCGGCCGGCCGCATCAACGTCGGCCTGCCCTACTACACCCGCGGCTGGAAGAACGTCACCGGCGGCACCAACGGCCTCTGGGGACGCTCCTCCGCCACGAACTGCCCCGCCGGCTCGGGGCTGACCAAGTGCGGTGACGGAGCCGTCGGCATCGACAACCTCTGGCACGACCTCGACACGCAGGGCAAGGAGTCCCCGGCGGGCTCCAACCCGATGTGGCACGCCAAGAACCTCGAGAAGGGCATCGTCGGCGACTACGTCACCCAGTACGGGTTCCCCGCGGACACCAAGCTGACCGGCACCTACGCCCGCAAGTACGACAGCACGCTCGTCGCGCCGTGGCTGTGGAACGCGGAGAAGAAGGTCTTCCTCTCCACCGAGGACGAGCAGTCCGTGCGGGCCAAGGCCGACTGGGTCGTCGAGCAGGGCATCGGCGGCACGATGATGTGGGAGCTGGCCGGCGACTACGCGTGGAACGCGACGAAGGGCCAGTACGAGCCCGGCGACACGCTGACGACGATCATGTACGACGCGTTCAAGTCCGCCTCGCCGTACGGCGCCAAGCGCGCCACCATCGAGATGCCCACCGAGACCCTGGACATCGGGGTGCGCTTCACCGACTTCGCGCTCGGCGACAGCAACTACCCGATCAGCCCCAAGCTGCGCATCCGCAACAACACGCAGACGACCCTGCCCGGCGGCACCGAGTTCCAGTTCGACTACGCGACCTCGGCCCCCGGCAACGCCAAGGACCAGTCCGGCTTCGGCACCACCATCATCCGCAGCGACCACACCGGCAACGGCAACGTCGGCGGCCTGCGCGGCGACTACCACCGGGTGTCGCTGAAGCTCCCGGCCTGGCAGTCCCTCGCCCCCGGCGAGGAGGTCAGCCTCGACTTCGTCTACTACCTGCCGGTCTCCACACCGTCGAACTGGACGGTGACGCTGGACGGCAAGAAGTACGGCATCGCGGCCGACCTGGCCCGAGGCACCACCCCCGGCACCCCCGGCGGTGGCGACAACGGCGGTGGCGACAACGGTGGCGGTGACAACGGTGGCGGTGACAACGGCGGTGGGCCCGGCGGGCCCGGCGAGTGCACCGCACCGGCCTGGGAGCGCGGCAAGGTCTACAACGGCGGCGACCAGGTCTCCTGGAACGACCGCACCTGGAAGGCCAAGTGGTGGACCCAGAACGACGAGCCCGGCACCACCGGGCAGTGGGGAGTCTGGGAAGACCTCGGTGCCTGCTGAGTCATGACCCCGAGCTGACCGGTTCCCGAGCCATCCGGTAGCAGGGCCTCCGGCGCCGTGCGCGCCCCCGAACAGGGGGAGTGCACGGCGCCGGCGTTTTTCGTCAGCGCGGGACGCGCGCGTCGTGGAGTCGGGGGAGGGTTTTCGTCGGGCCGCTCGGGTGAGACCGGCGCGTGAGCGCGGGCGCCAAGAGTGATCGTGTGCTTACCGTACGAATCGAACACTCCCTTCCCTCCCCATGGAGAAAGACATGCGCAGAAAGTCCCTGGTGGTCCTCAGCGCGCTGGTCGCGGCGACCCTCGCCCCGGGCGGCACCGCCCTGGCGGGCGGCGGCCCGGGCGGCGACAAGCTCCCGCCCGAGCTGCAGGAGGTGCGGGACGCCACGGCCCGCTTCCACAGCGTCTGGGAGGCCCAGGCCGAAGGCTACGAGCTCGCCTCGCCCTGCGTGGAGGGCATGGGCTTCCACTTCGCCAAGTCCATCGCCGCCGACCAGAGCGAGCTCAAACCGACCGAGCCGAACGTGCTCGTCTACGCGCCGACGCCGAACGGCGGCCTGAAGCTCGTCGCCGTCGAGTACGCCTCGCAGACCGCCGCCACCCTCTTCGGCCAGGACTTCGACCCGCCGAACGGCCTCCCCTTCTACACGCTCCACGCCTGGATCTGGAAGAAGAACCCCAAGGGCGTCTTCAACGCCACGAACCCGAAGGTCAGCTGCGACGTCAACCCGTACAAGCAGTCCGGCCGCAAGTGACCTCCGGTCGGCGTGCGGCCCGCCCGGGCCGCACGCCGACACCGCCATTGGTGCGACCAATCGCGGTGACCGCCAGGACCTTGAGTCTCCCCGGCCGGCCTTCTAGCGTGGTGCCTCCCGTCGTCGCCGTTCCGGCGCCCGGCCCCGCGAGGAGCACATGATCCCCACCTGCCGGCGTCCGCGGCCGCCCTCGGCGCCGCCGTCCCTGCTCGGACGGCCCGCCTGACCCGCGCCAAACGGGCAACTCACCGCTCCAAGTGGCGCGTACACGACAGATCGTCCCGGTCCGCGGCACCGGCGGGTGAGAGGCCGGCGCAGGGGGAAAGGGTCTGATACTCCGGCGGCGGCCGGCGGTCCGCGTCCTCGTCCACCCCACCCTCCGGCATACCCGCGAGGCGGTCGGCGGGCGGGGCGGGCGGTGAGCGCGGCCGAACGACGGTCGGTCGGGCGGCGACGTCCGGCCGAGGCGCGACGGGCACCGTGAGCGGCGCCGGCGGCGCCCGTGTGGCGGCGGGGTTCAGGCCCCCCGCCGCCACCACCGGACGGCGCCCTGACTGCCGGACACCCCGTCAGCGCTTCTGCGCGAACAACGCGTTGGCATCCCTCGGGGCCCGGGCGGCGAAGCCGAACGTGCCCCCCTCGGTGATCTCCCGGACGCCGTCCAGTACCGCGCCCAGCGCCGCCCGGGCCAGCGTCGACCCCAGACTGACCCGGCGGACGCCGCACGCGGCCAGCTCCGGCAGCGTCAGCGGCTGCCGGGCGCTGGCCGGCAGCACGTTCACCGGCCGGTCGACGGCCTCGCACACCCGGCGTATCGCCTCCGCGTCCGGCAGTCCGGGGGCGAAGAGGACGTCGGCTCCCGCCGCCGCGTACGCCCGGAGCCGCTCGACCGTGTCGTCGAGGTCGGGCCGGCCGTGCAGGAAGTTCTCCGCGCGGGCGGTGAGGGTGAAGGGGAAGTCCAGCGCGGCCGCCGCCTCCGCCGCGGCCCGGACCCGCTCGGCGGCCTCCGCGACCGGGCGGATCGGCGCGGCCGGATCGGCGGTCGAGTCCTCGACGGAGGCGCCGACGAGCCCGGCCCGCGCCGCGAGCCGGATCGTCTCGGCGACCTCGCCCGGGGTGCGGCCGTAGCCGTCCTCCAGGTCGCCGGAGACGGGCAGCCCGGTGGCGTCGACGACGGTCGCGGCGTTCGCCAGCGCCTCCTCGCGGGTGACCAGGCCGCGTCCGTCCGCGAGGCCGAGCGACTGCGCGACGGCGGCGCTCGACGTCGCCAACGCCGGGAAACCGGCGTCCGCGAGCAGCCGGGCCGTGCCCGCGTCCCAGGCGTTCGCCATGACAAAAGCCCCCGGGGCTCCCGGGTTCCGGTGCAGCTCGCGGAAGACCTCGCCGCGACGCCGCAGTTCTGCCGTGCCCAGTCCCATGTCCGTACCCTCCCGTGGAG
>NZ_WMLF01000443.1 GCF_014156695.1 Streptomyces durbertensis
GCGCCGAGCGCGCGCAGCGGTTCGACGTCCGTTCGGCGCCGCTGTGCCGGATGAGTGTGCACGTCCTGTCCGAGGACGCGTTCCAGTGGACGGTGACCGACCACCACGCCATCCTCGACGGCTGGAGTCTCGCCTCCACCCTCGCCGAGATCACCGACACCTACCACTCGCTCCTGCGGGGCGAGGACGCCCCCGCGCCCCCGCTGCGCTCCACCTACCGCGACTACATCGCCGCCGAACGCGCCGCCCTCAACTCCACGACCAGCGCCGCCTACTGGCACAACCTCCTCGCCGAACGGCCGCAGGGGACCCTTCCCCGCTGGCCCGCCGACCGGCCACCGCACCCGTCCCTCTCCGGTGAGCGGCAGGAAGGCGAGTCGCATCACCATGACGAGGCCTCGGGCCGCGGCGCGCTGGTCAGCACCGTGCCGGCGGAACTGGTGGCGGAGCTGGAGACGGCCGCGGGACGCGTCGGTGTGCCGCTGAAGGCCGTACTGCTGGCCGCGCACCTGCGGGTGCTCGGCTTGGTCACCGGCGCTTCGGACGTGGTGACCGGTCTGTCGTCCAACGGGCGACTGGAGGAGACGGACGGGTCGGAGGTCCGTGGCCTGTTCCTCAACTCGCTCCCGTTCCGCTTGCGGCTGCCCGAGGGCAGCTGGGCCGATCTGGCCCGCGCCGTGTTCGCCGCCGAACGGGCGGCCCTGCCGCACCGCAGGTACCCGATGCCCGCCCTCCAACGCGCGCTCGGCGGGGAGCCGCTGTTCGAGACCGGCTTTGTGTACAACCACTTCAGCCACGTCGAGGACCTGGCGGACAGCGGCCGGGCGGCGGTCTCGATTCCCGGGGCGCGCGACGAGATCGCGGCCGGTGTCGCCCGCACGAGCTTCCCCCTGCACGTCGCCATGAGCCGTGAGCCGGGCGAGACCGGCATGCGCGTGGAACTGGAATACGACGCCCGCCAGTTCGCCGCCGAGCAGGTGCGCCTGCTGCGTGACTACCATCTGCGGGCCCTGACGGCGCTGGCGCGGACACCCGAGGCCGACCACAGGCAGACCGATCTGCTGAGCGGCTCCGAACGCGCGCTGCTGACCCTTTGGAACAACACCACCACGCCCGTGCCCGACAGCCCGGTGCACGAACTGGTGGCGGCCCGTGCCGCCGCGACGCCCGAGCGCACGGCTGTCGTCGCGGGTGACCGCAGCCTCGGCTACGGCGAGCTCGACGCCCTGGCGAACCGGCTCGCCCATCGGCTCCGGGAGCTTGGCACGGGACCCGAGACGTATGTCGGCGTCTGCCTGGAACGCTCACCGGAACTGGTCGTCGCCCTGCTGGCCGTGCTCAAGGCCGGTGGCGCCTACGTGCCCATGGACCCGGCCTTCCCCGCCACGCGGCTGGCGCACATGGCACGACAGGCGGACGTGCGGGTCCTCCTCGTCGCCCCCGGCACGTCGGACCGCCTCCCCGCGGGCCCCTGGCGCACGGTGGTGCTGGACGACGACGTGCTGGTGGACGACGGCGTGCCGCGCCGGGCCCCGGAGCACGGCGCGGGACCGGACAACGCCTGCTACACCATCTTCACCTCGGGCTCCACCGGCCTGCCGAAGGGCGTGGTGACCCGGCACCGCAACGTCACCGAGCTGCTGTACGGCGGCGCGTCGATGGACCTGCGCGAGGACGACACGCTTCTGCAGATCGCCACGATCGCGTTCGACGTCTCCACCTTCGAGATCTGGGCACCGCTGGTGGCGGGGGCCCGGTTGGTCCTGGCCCCCTCCGGGCCGTACGAGCCGGGAGACCTGGCCGAGTGGGTCGCGCGGTACGACGTGACCGTGCTGCACGCGACGGCGTCCCTGTTCGCGCTGCTGGTGGACCAGCAGCCGCAGTCCCTCGACGGACTGCGCAAGCTCCTCACCGGCAGCGAGACCGTTTCGCCGGCGCACACCGCGCGTGCCCTGGCCCGCCGCCCCGAGCTGGAGGTGGTGAACTGCTGGGGTCCGACGGAGACCACGACGTTCTCGGTCTGCGGCACGTTCACGGCGGAGAACCTGCCGACCGGCCCGCTGCCCCTCGGCACCCCTCTCGCCAACACCGAGGTCTGGGTGCTCGACGAGGCGGGCCTCCCGGTCCCCGTCGGCAGCCCGGGTGAGCTGTACGTCTCCGGGCCGTGCCTGGCGCGCGGCTATCTGGGAAACCCCGAGCTGACCGCCGAGCGGTTCCAGCCGCACCCGTTCCGGTCGTCCGGTTCGCACCGGCTGTACCGCACGGGCGACCGGGGCCGATGGTCCGTGGACGGCCAGGTCGAGTTCCTGGGCCGGGTTGATCACATGGTCAAGATCCGCGGCTACCGGGTCGAGCCGGGCGAGGTCGCCGCGGCTCTCGGCGACCACCCCCGCGTGCGGCACTGCGTGGTGACGGCGCCACGGGACGCCGCGGGCCGGGCCGACCTCGTCGCCTACGTCGTGACCGAAGGGGAAGCGCCCACGGCCGGTGCTCTGCGCTCCACGCTGCGGGAGCGGCTGCCGGAGTACATGGTGCCCCGCGCGTTTGTCTTCCTGGACGACCTGCCGCTCACCCCGCAGGGCAAGGTGGACCGGGGCCGGCTCCCGGCGCCTTCGGGTGAACGCCCGGATCTGGAGGTGGCGTTCGAGCCCGCCCGGCCGGGCACGGAGGAGCAGTTGGCCGGGATCTGGAGTGAGGTTCTGGGGGTGGACCGGGTCGGTCGGCACGACAACTTCTTCGACCTCGGCGGCGACTCGATCCGCAGTATCCAGGTCCTCGGCAAGGCGCGCGACGCGGGACTGGTCCTCGGTTTGCCGGAGTTGTTCCGGGCGCCGACTCTTGCCGGGCTGGGCGGGTTGGTGACGGTGGACGCGGCGGGCGGCGTGGACCGGTCGGCTGTCCCCGTGACCGAGCCGTTCGGGCTGGTGTCGGCAGAGGACCGCGCGCGGCTGCCCGAGGGTCTGGAGGACGCCTATCCGATGGCGGAACTCCAGCTCGGCATGGTCTACGAGATGGAACGGGACCCCGACCTCAACCCGTACCACAACGTGAGCTCGCTGAAGGTCGGCGAACGGTTCGAGGAGGAACCCTTCCGGCGGGCGCTCGCCCTGGTGGTGGCGCGGCACGCGGTGCTGCGGACCTCCTTCGACCTCAGCCGGTTCAGCGAGCCTCTCCAACTGGTCCACGCGCGGGCTGAGGTGCCGCTGACCGTCGCCGACCTGCGAGGTGCGGACCCGGAGGACCAGCGCTCTGCGGTCGCGGAACACGTCCGGACCGAGGGGAGGAACCTCTTCTCGCTCGCGTCGGCGCCGCTGTGCCGGATGAGTGTGCACGTCCTGTCGGAGGACGCGTTCCAGTGGACGGTGACCGACCACCACGCCATCCTCGACGGCTGGAGCCTGGCCTCCACCCTCGCCGAGATCACCGACACCTACCACGCGCTCCTGCGGGACGAGAACGCCCCCGCGCCCCCGCTGCGCTCCACCTACCGCGACTACATCGCCGCCGAACGCGCCGCCCTCAACTCCACCGCCAGCGCCGCCTACTGGCACAACCTGCTCGCCGAACGGCCCCAGGGCGCCCTGCCTCGCTGGCCCGCCGAGACGCGCACGAGCGAGAACACGCAGGGGCATGGCGAGCTCTTCGCGGCCCTGCCACGTGAGTTGTGCGACCAACTGGAACAGGTGGCGGAGCGCGCCGGGGTGCCCGTCAAGTCGGTGCTGCTCGCCGCGTACCTGCGCGCCCTGAGCGTGGCCACGGGCACCACGGATGTGGTCACGGGCCTGTCGGTCAACGGCCGTCTGGAGACCAGCGGCGGTACCGACGTACGAGGCCTGTTCCTCAACACGGTGCCCCTGCGGCTGCGCCTGTCGGACGGCACCTGGCTCGACCTGGTGCGGGCGGTGTTCGAGGCGGAGCGGGAGATGCTGCCGCACCGCAGGTACCCGATGTCCGCCCTCCAGCGCGCGCTCGGCGGGAAGCCGCTGTTCGAGACCGGCTTTGTCTACAACCACTTCCGCCAGATCGGTGAGTTGGTGGAGGGCGCGGGAGCGGAGCAGGGCGCGGGCGATCCCGTCGACGGCGCCGGCCGCACCCACTTCCCTCTGCTCGTCGCGGTCAGCCGAGAGCCAGGACACGCCGGGATGCGGCTGGAGCTCCAGTACGACAGCCGGGAGCTGGCGGCACGCCAGGTGGCGTTGGTGCGTGACTACTACGTGCGGGTGCTGGAGATGGTGGTCTCCGATCCGGACGCGCCGTTCGGCCAGGTGGGGGTGCTGGGTGACAGCGAGCTGTCCCTGCTCGGTTCGTGGGCGGGGGCGGGTGCCCGCTTCCCGGTGTCCGCCGTTCATGAGGCGGTGGTGCGTCGTGCGGTGGAGGTTCCGGGTGAGGTGGCGGTGGTGTGTGGTGGGGAGTCGTTGAGTTATGGGGAGTTGGTGGTGCGTGCGGGGCGGGTGGC
>NZ_WMLF01000444.1 GCF_014156695.1 Streptomyces durbertensis
CCCCGGCCCCGGTCAGCCTCAGCAAGGTGACGCTGACCAAGGAGGCCCCGGCGGTGTCGCTCACCAAGCAGGGCGGCACCAGCGGCACCCTGCGCGTCAACCTCAACTGGGAGGTGCGCAAGCAGTTCAAGGGCTGGGGGCAGAAGCTCGGCCGGGCCATCGCCCAGCACGCCGACCTCGACCTGGACCTCGGCGCGCTGTTCGAGCTGGCCGACGGCCGCAAGGGCGTCGTCCAGGCCATCGGCAACACCTTCGGCGCCCTGCACCAGCCGCCCTACATCCACCTCGACGGCGACGACCGGACGGGCGCCTCGGCCAGCGGCGAGAACCTGAGCATCAACCTCGACCACATCCAGGACCTCCGCCGCATCCTGGTCTTCGTCACCATCTACGAGGGCGCCCGCTCCTTCGCCGGGCTCAACGCCACCGTCACCCTGCAACCGCAGTTCGGCGCGCCCGTGGAGTTCTTCCTCGACGAGTGCGACGTGCCGTCCCCGGTGTGCGCGCTCGCGCTGCTCACCAACCAGGGCGGCGAGCTGGTCGTCCAGCGCGAAGCCCGCTACCTGGTGCCCGAGCGCGGCGTGAGCCCGCAGCGCACCCTGGACTACGCCTACGGCTGGGGCCTCCAGTGGACCCCCGGCCGCAAGTAGCGCAACTCCGTCCACCGGCGGCGGGCCGGCGCACCCCGAGGGCGTCGGCCCGCCGCCGCGTATCCTGAGCGCTGTGAAGATCGCGCTCATGGACTCCGGTATCGGCCTGCTGCCCGCCGCCGCCGCCGTACGCAGGCTGCGGCCGGACGCGCACCTGGTGGTCTCCTCCGACCCCGACGGCGTGCCGTGGGGTCCGCGCACCCCGGCCGACATCGCCTCCCGGGCGCTGGACTGCGCGAGGGCCGCCGCCGCGCTGCGGCCGGACGCGCTGATCGTCGCCTGCAACACCGCCTCCGTGCACGCCCTGCCCACGCTGCGCGCCGAGCTCGAGCCCGCGCTGCCGGTCGTCGGGACGGTGCCCGCGATCAAGCCGGCCGCCGCCGACGGCGGGCCGCTCGCGGTCTGGGCGACGCCCGCCACCACCGGCAGCCCCTACCAGAAGCAGCTGATCAACGACTTCGCCGCCGGCGTGGAGGTCACCGGCGTCCCGTGCCACGGGCTCGCCGACGCCATCGAGCGCGGCGACGAGGAAAGCATCGACGCCGCCGTCGCCGCGGCGGCCGCCCTCACCCCGCCGGACGTCCGGGCCGTGGTGCTCGGCTGCACCCACTACGAACTGGTCGGCGAACGCATCCGCGCCGCCGTGCAGCGCGCCGGGCGGCCGCCGCTGCGGCTGTACGGTTCCGCCGGTGCCGTCGCCGCCCAGGCACTCCGCCGGATCGGCGCCGTACCGCGTTCCCCGGCGTACCCGGCCGGCTCGCTGACCGTCCTGCACAGCGGGCGCCCGGCCGAACTCACCGCCGTGGCACTCGGATACGCCGAGGGCCGCTCGCTGGCCGCCCCGAGCCCCGCCTGACCCGCGGGACACCGCGTTGTCCGCGGGTCCGGTGGGGAGCGCGCGACCGACGGGCCCGTAGGCTCGCCCCATGGCGACCCCCGACTTCATCCGCGAGCTCCGTGGCGGCGGCCTCGGCCGTGGCCTGCTCTTCCTCCCCGGCGTGACCGCCATCGTCTTCGACGACGAGGGCAGGGTGCTGCTCGGGCGGCGCAGCGACACCGGACGCTGGGCGGTCATCGGCGGCATCCCCGAACCGGGCGAACAGCCCGCCCAGTGCGCGGTGCGGGAGGTCTACGAGGAGACCGCCGTGCGCTGCGTCGCCGAGCGGGTCGTGCTCGTGGAGACCCGGGAACCGATCACCTATCCCAACGGCGACGTCTGCCAGTTCCTCGACATCACCCTGCGCTGCCGCGCGGTCGGCGGCCGGGCGCGGGTCAACGACGACGAGTCGCTGGAGGTCGACTGGTTCGAGCCGGACGCGCTGCCGCCGCTGGAGGAGTTCGGACGGACGCGGGTGAAGCTCGCCGCCGACAAGACGGCCTCCACCTGGTTCGCCCCCGCGGGCCCGCCGGCCGCGCCGGCGGGCCCGTCTCAGAGCTTGCGGTAGCCGTACGCCTCCTCCGCCGCCGCCGCGACCGCCTCGACGTCGGCCCCCGCCGACGCCGCGACCAGCGCCGCCACCGCCCCCTCCAGGAACGGCGCGTCCGCCAGCAGGGTGCCCTCGGGCAGCTCGTCCTCGGCGAGCAGCGCGCGGACCGTCAGCACCGCGCTGCCCAGGTCCGCCAGCACGACCACCCCCGCGCCGCCGTCCGCCCGCAGCGCGGCCGCCGCCACCCGCTCGGAACTGGTCCCCACGCCGCCGTCGTCCGTGCCGCCGGCCGCCTCGACGGGCGCGACCGCGCCACCGGCCGCCAGATCCCGCGCGAGCGCGGCCACCGACTCCGCGACCCGCGCGCTGTGCGAGACCAGCACCAGCCCCACCGGGCCGGCCGCCGCGCCGGAGTCCGTGCCGGAGTCCGTGACCTCACTCATCGCCCGCCGCCTCATCGCCCGCCGCCTCCAGCAGGGCGGCCACCAGCAGCGCGGACGACGCGGCCCCCGGGTCCTGGTGCCCGACGCTGCGCTCACCGAGATAGCTCGCCCGCCCCTTGCGGGCCAGCAGCGGCACCGTGTCCACGGCGCCCTGGCGGGCGGCCGTCGCCGCGGCCTGCAGACCGCCGTCGAGCGCGTCCACCGCCGGGAGGAGGGCGTCCAGCATCGTCTTGTCGCCGGCGACCGCGCCGCCGAGCCGCGCCACCCCGTCCACCCCGGCGGCGAGCGCGTCGCGCAGCCCCGGCAGGTCGGTGCTCGACGCGTCCCCGAGCTGCTTGCCCGCCCGCCGCAGCAGCGTTCCGTACAGCGGCCCCGAGGCACCGCCGACCGACGAGATCAGCGTCCGCCCGGCGAGCGTGAGCACCGCGCCCGGCGTCGCCGGCGGTTCCTCGGCCAGCGCCGCCGTCACGGCCTTGAACCCGCGGCGCAGGTTCTCGCCGTGGTCGGCGTCGCCGATCGCCGCGTCCAGCTCGGTGAGGGTCTTCGCCTCCCGGTCGACGTCCCGCGCGCACGCGTCCATCCACCGCAGGAAGAACCCGGTGTCCAGCTCCACTTGTCCCACTCCTGTTCCGTCAACCGATCCGGGGGATCCGTCGGTACCGCCGAGGGCTCAGGCGCCCCAGCGCAGCGCCGGCGTCCGCACCGGCGCGTCCCACAACCTCAGCAGCTCCTCGTCGGCCTGGCAGAACGTCACCGACGCGCCCGCCATGTCCAGCGACGTCACGTAGTTCCCGACGAGCGTACGGGCGACCACCACACCCCGTGCGTCCAACGCCCGCCGCACCTCGGCGTTGAAGCCGTACAGCTCCAACAGCGGCGTGCCGCCCATGCCGTTGACGAGCAGCAGCACCGGGGCGGTGGGCTGGAGATCGGTGAGCAGGGCGTCCACGGTCGCGTCGGCGATCTCCCGCGCGGTCATCATGCCGCGCCGCTCCCGGCCGGGCTCTCCGTGGATGCCGATGCCCAACTCCAGCTCGCCCTCGGGCAGGTCGAAGGTCGGCGAGCCCTTCGCGGGGGTGGTGCAGGCGGTCAGGGCCACCCCGAAGCTGCGGCAGGCGTCGGCCACCTTGCGGGCGATCCAGGCGACCCGGTCCAGCGGCGCGCCCTCGTCGGCGGCGGCGCCGGCGATCTTCTCCACGAACAGGGTGCCGCCCGTGCCGCGCCGGCCGGCCGTGTAGGTGCTGTCGACCACCGCCACGTCGTCGGCCACCAGCACCTTGGCGACCTGTACGCCCTCGTCCTCGGCCAGCTCGGCGGCCATGTCGAAGTTGAGTACGTCACCGGTGTAGTTCTTCACCACAAAGAGCACGCCCGCGCCGCCGTCCACGGCGGCCGCCGCCTTCACCGTCTGGTCCGGCACCGGGCTGGTGAACACCTCGCCCGGGCAGGCGGCGTCCAGCATGCCCGGGCCCACGAAGCCGCCGTGCAGCGGTTCGTGCCCGCTGCCGCCGCCGGAGACCAGCCCGACCTTCCCGGCGACCGGCGCGTCGCCGCGCACCACCAGGCGGGCCGACACGTCCACCGTCAGCTCCGGGTGCGCGGCGGCCATGCCGCGCAGGGCGTCGGCCACCACCGTCTCCGGCACGTTGATCAGCTGCTTCATCGTCGTCTCCCGTCGGCTCGCCGGCGCTACGGCCCTGTCGGGGCGCGGGTTGTCGCCGCCCGCTGTGCCCAGTGTGGACCCATACCCAGCCGTACCGCCTTCCCACCGCGCCGCACCAGTCGGCTCGCCGCGCACGCCCGCCACGCCGGTGAACCGGACAGGGCCCGGCATGTCCGCCACGCGCCACTGCGTCCATACTGGTTCGGGCAAGGGGGAGGGCAGCGACGACGGGGGCCGGGCCGATGGCGGAGGGCGCAACGCTGATCC
>NZ_WMLF01000445.1 GCF_014156695.1 Streptomyces durbertensis
CGCCACCGACAGCGCCACCGCCGCCGGCGGGCCCGACAGCGGCACCGGTCTGGACGTCGCCCCCGCGCTGGAGGTCGACCCGCTGCTCGACGACCCCGAGACGCGCATCGTCGTCTGCTGCGGCTCCGGCGGCGTCGGCAAGACCACCACCGCCGCCGCTCTCGGGGTCCGCGCCGCCGAACGCGGCCGGCGGGCCGTCGTGCTCACCATCGACCCCGCCCGCCGCCTCGCCCAGTCCATGGGCCTGACGGAACTCGACAACACCCCGCGCCGGGTGCCCGGAGTCGACGAGTCCAAGGGCGGCGAACTGCACGCCATGATGCTCGACATGAAGCGGACGTTCGACGAGATCGTCGAGGCGCACGCCGACCCCGAGCGTGCGAAGGCGATCCTGGAGAACCCCTTCTACGCCTCGCTGTCCGCCGGCTTCGCGGGCACCCAGGAGTACATGGCCATGGAGAAGCTGGGCCAGCTCCGGGCGCGGGACGAGTGGGACCTGATCATCGTCGACACCCCGCCCAGCAGGTCCGCCCTGGACTTCCTGGACGCGCCGAGCCGTCTCGGCTCGTTCCTCGACGGCCGGCTCATCCGGTTGCTCGCCGCCCCCGCGAAGGCCGGCGGGCGCGCGGGCATGAGGTTCGTCAACCTGGGAATGGCCGGGCTGTCCATGGTGACCGGCACCCTCGGCAAGCTGCTCGGCACCGGACTGCTGCGCGACGTCCAGACGTTCGTCGCCGCCATGGACACCATGTTCGGCGGGTTCCGCACCCGCGCCGACGCCACCTACCGCCTGCTCCAGGCGCGCGGCACGGCCTTTGTGGTGGTCGCGGCTCCCGAGCGGGACGCCTTGCGTGAGGCCGCCTACTTCGTGGAGCGGCTCGCCGACGACAACATGCCGCTCGCCGGAATGGTGCTGAACCGGGTGCACGGCACCGAGGCGGGGGAGTTGAGCGCGGAACGCGCGCTGGCGGCCGCGGAGGTCCTCTCCGACACCGACGCGGACGCCGAAGCCGCCCCCGACCTTGACGCCGATCCCGAGACCGACGCCGGTGCAGCCGCCGACGTCGACGCGGGCGCCGACATCGACGCCGACACCGACGCGGGCGCCGAGTTCGCCGTCGCGTCGGCCGCCGGCCCCGGGGAGCCCTCCTCGCCGGAGCGGCTGGCGGCGTCGCTGCTGCGGTTGCACGCCGAGCGGATGCGCCTGCTGGCCCGTGAGCGGCGCTGCCGGGACCGGTTCGCGGCACTGCACCCCGAGGTGCCCGTCGCGGAGGTGCCGGCGCTTCCCGGGGACGTGCACGACCTGGCGGGCCTGCGGGCCATCGGCGACCGGCTGGCGCACCAGCCGACCGGTGGCCAGCCGACCGGTGACCGGGCAGCCGGGCGACCGGCGGCGCGGTGACAGTCCGGCCCGGGCGGGGGGTGGCCCGGCCCGTCGGGGGCCGGCCTGGACCCGGGCTCAGCTCGCGGCGGCGGGCGCCGGCAGCTCCTCCGTGCCGCAGTCCGTCGAGTAGCCCTCGTACTCGGCGCGGGCGGTCTCCAGCAGCCGCCGCCAGGAGGTGACCGTCGGCCGCCGCCGCAGCAGCGCGCGGCGCTCCCGCTCGGTCATTCCACCCCACACGCCGAACTCCACGCGGTTGTCGAGCGCGTCGGCCAGGCACTCGGTGCGCACCGGGCAGCCGGTGCACACCGCCTTCGCCCGGTTCTGCGCCGCGCCCTGAACGAATAGTTCGTCCGGATCGGTCGTACGACAGGCGGCCTGCGTACTCCAGTCCGTAACCCAGCTGCTCATCGCTGGTGCCGTCCTCTCCCGTATCGAGGCTCGCTCGCTCCCCCTCGGCGACCAACGGCATATGCGCCGTCGCCAGTTGAGGACGTTACGGAAAGCGAGCAGACGACAACACCCCCGACCGGTCCAATCTTGGATGGCCCGATCGGACTATGGGTACGCGGTAGATCACCCACCGGAGTGACCCCAGGACAACTCGGACTTTTCCGGCGTCAGGGGCGGTCTCTGCGGGTCAGGCAGGGGTTTCTCGCGAGTTTCCCTGGCATATGCGCGGCATATGACGGCAATTCAGGGCGCCTCTCATCACCCACAGGAGTGAGGGGAGAGGTGTGGTCGAGCCACACTCCCGGGGCAGGCGTGAGACAGAGTAAACGAACACATGCGCCCCTGTCCGGGGTTTGAGAACGTAGGCTGGCACCCATGGCAAACAAGCGCTCGGGCGGTGGGTTGTCCGCGACCCAGCAAGCCGCGAAGTTCCTCGGCGTCAGCGTGCTCGCCGGTGCGGTGGCGGCCGGCATCGCCCTGCCCGCCGTCGGCGGCCTCGGCCTCGCGGCCAAGGAGACGGCCCAGGGCTTCGACGAGATCCCGGCCGTGCTCAAGCGCCCCGCGCTCAGCCAGAAGACCACGATCTACGACGCCGAGGGCGGCGTCATCGCCGTCGACTACGCCCGCAACCGCACCGAGGTGCCGCTCAAGGACATCTCACCCTGGATGCGCAAGGCCATCGTCGCCATCGAGGACGCGCGCTTCTACCAGCACGGCGCCGTCGACCTCAAGGGCGTCCTGCGCGCGCTCAACCGCAACGCCCAGGCCGGCGAGGTCTCCGAGGGCGCCTCCACCCTCACCCAGCAGTACGTGAAGAACGTCTTCGTGGAGGAGGCCGGCGACGACCCCGACAAGGTCGCCCAGGCCACCCAGCAGACGCTCGGGCGCAAGATCAAGGAACTCAAGTACGCCATCCAGCTCGAACAGGACCTCTCGAAGAACGAGATCCTGGAGAACTACCTCAACATCACGTTCTTCGGGCAGCAGACCTACGGCGTCGAGGCCGCCTCCCAGCGCTACTTCTCCAAGCACGCCAAGGACCTGGAGATCCAGGAGGCCGCCCTCCTCGCCGGCATCGTCCAGTCGCCCACCAGGTACGACCCGATCAACGACGAGCAGGAAGGCCTCAAGCGCCGCAACGTCGTCCTCACCCGCATGGCGTCCGTCGGTCACATCGACCGGGCCGAACTCGTCAAGCTGAGGAAGAAGCCGCTCGGGCTCAAGGTCAGCCGCCCCAAGAGCGGCTGCATCACCGCCGACATGAACGCCGGCTTCTTCTGCAACTACGTCCGGCAGGAGTTCCTCACCAACGAGTCCTTCGGCAAGACCGACAAGGAACGCCTCGCCCGCTGGAAGCAGGGCGGCCTGCACATCAGGACCACCCTCAGCCCCAAAGCTCAGAAGGCCGCCCACGACGCGGCCACCTCCAAGGTGAACCGCACGGACAAGGTCGCCGCCGCCGTCGTCTCCGTCGAACCCGGCACCGGCCGCATCCTCTCCATGGCGCAGACCCGGCCCTACGGCACCAACGCAGACAACAACGAGACCGTGCTCAACCTCTCCGTCGGCAACGCCATGGGCGGCTCCACCATGGGCTTCCAGCCAGGCTCCACCTTCAAGCCGATCGTCGCCGCCGCGGCCATCGAGAAGGGCATCAGCCCGGCCGACACCTACTCCAGCGGCCACAAGACCGAGTTCGACATGGCCCGCTTCCGCACCTGCGAGAACGCGCCCTACGGAACCGGCAAGTACCCCGTGGGCAACGAGCGCCAGGAGATGGCCGGCACCTGGGACATGTACAGCGCGATCGGCCAGTCGGTGAACACCTTCACCATCGACATGCTCCAGAAGACCGGCCTGTGCGAGACCGCCGACATGGCCGCCAAGCTCGGCATCCGGGCCGCCACCGGCAAGCGACTGATCGGCGTCCCCTCCATGGGGCTCGGCGTCGTCCAGACCACCCCGCTCGACATGGCCAGCGCCTACGCGGCCTTCGCCAACCGCGGCGAGTACTGCACCCCGATCGCCATCGAGAAGGTCACCGACAACAAGGGCAACGAGCTGCGGCCCCCGCAGACCAAGTGCACCCGGGCCATGTCCGAGCAGACCGCCGACATGGTCAACGGCATCCTCAAGGGCGTCATGGAGGACGGCACCGGCTCCGGCGTCCGACTCGGCGACCGGGAGAACGCCGGCAAGACCGGCACCACCGAGAACCGCCGCGACGTGTGGTTCGTCGGCTACACCCCGCAGCTCTCCACCGCCGTGTGGGTCGGCGGCGACGGCACCACCCGCCCCGAGATGTTCAACATCACCATCGGCGGCCAGTACTACGGCCACGTCTCCGGCAGCGGCCTCCCGGGCCCCATCTGGCGGGCCGCGATGACCGGCTCCCTCCAGGGCGTCGAAGCCGGCAGGTTCAACCCCGTCAAGGTCCCCCGCGGCGACAAGGGCGAGAAGGACGACGAGGACAAGCAGGACCGCCGCCGCGACCGCGACCGCGGCGGTGACGACGGCGACGACGACAACAACGACGACGGCCGCAACCCGTCCCGCCCCGGCATCCCCTGGCCGCCCCCCGGCTTCATCGGCGGCGGCGACAAC
>NZ_WMLF01000446.1 GCF_014156695.1 Streptomyces durbertensis
GTGCACGCGTGGGTGGTCGCGGACGTAGAGGGCTGTGAACCGCGTGGCGCGGTCACAGCCCTCCTTGCTTCTCAGGGTCTCCACACCCCGTGCATGTCGCCAGTCGGCCGGATCCTTACCGGGTACCGGGACCCGCGTCAGACCCGCGTCACGCCTGGCTCAGACCTGGCTCCAGGCGATGCCGTCGAGGATGTCGTGTTCGCTGACGACGACCTCGGTGGCGGAGATGCGTTCCATGATCGACTGGAGGATGAGGGCGCCGGTGGCGATGACGTCGACGCGGCCGGGGTGCATCACGGGGATGGCGGCGCGTTCGGCGTGGGTGGAGTTCAGGAGTCGGGTGGTGAGGTCGCGGACGTCGGCGAGCGGGACGCGGCTGTGGTGGATGGCCGCGCTGTTGTACTCCGGGAGGCCGAGGTGGATGGCGGCGACCGTGGTGACCGAGCCGGCGAGACCGACGAGGGTGCGGGCGCGGGCCAGCGGGACGGTCTGCTCGGCGAGGTCGAGGGCGGCGTTGATGTCGGCGCGGATCTTGGCGACCTGGTCGGCGGTCGGCGGGTCGGTGACCTTGCCGTCGTGGACGAGGTGGCGTTCGGTGAGGCGGACGCAGCCGATGTCGACGCTGCGGGCGGCCTCGACGCCGTCGATGCCGACGACGAACTCGGTGGAGCCGCCGCCGATGTCGACGACGAGGTAGGGGGTGGCGAGGCCGGACTCGGTGAGTTCTCGGGTGGCGCCGGTGAAGGAGAACTCGGCCTCGGCGTCGCCGGTGATGACCTCGGGTTCCACGCCGAGGAGGGAGACGACGCCGGCGGTGAACTCGTCGCGGTTCTCCGCGTCGCGGGAGGCGGAGGTGGCGACGAAGCGGATGTGTTCGGCGCCGAGCGAGCGGATGACCTCGGCGTACTCGCGGCACGCGGCGAACGTGCGCTCCAGCGCCTCGGGGGCGAGGCGCCCGGTGCGGTCCACGTCCTGGCCCAGGCGCACGATGGTCATCCGCCGGTCGAGTTCGACGAGGTGGCCGGTGGCCGGGTCGAGGTCGGCGACGAGGAGGCGGATGGAGTTGGTGCCGCAGTCGACGGCGGCGACACGTCGGACGCTCACTGGGCGTCCCCCTCGGAAGCATCGGAAGCGTCGGTGCCGACGCAGGGGCCCTTGCGCCACCATTCGGGGAGCATGTTGATGGCCTCGTCGCCGAGCGGGTTGACGCCGGGGCCGGCGGCCAGTGAGTGGGCGACCAGCACGTGCAGGCACTTCACGCGGTCGGGCATGCCGCCGGCGCTGGGGAAGCCCTCCAGCACCTCGATCTCGTCGCGGCGGCGGATGTAGTCCTCGTGGGCGGCGCGGTAGGCGGCGGCCAGTTCCTCGTCCTCGGCGAGGCGGGCCGTCATGTCCTTCATGACGCCGTCGGCTTCCAGCGTGCCGATGGCGGAGGCCGCACGGGGGCAGGTGAGGTAGTAGGTGGTCGGGAAGGGGGTGCCGTCCTCCAGGCGGGGGGCGGTCTCCACGACGTCGGGCTGCCCGCAGGGACAGCGGTGCGCGATGGCGCGCAGGCCGCGCGGCGGCCGGCCGAGCTGGGCCTTGAAGGCGTTGATGTCGGCCTCGGTCGGCGGCGTGGGGTCGGTGCTGGGCGGCGGGGTTTCCATGCGGGCGGTGTCTTCTCAATCCGTCGGATAGGTGGAGGGTCAGGGTCGGCGTTGGTCGGCGGCGTCGAGGCCGTCCCACAGGTTCTCGTACCAGGCGCGGTTGGAGGCGCCGCGGTCGCGGTCGCGTGGGGCGTCGGTGCTGCCGCCCTCCATGATGTAGCCGGTCTCGCCGGGGCGCAGGTAGTGGAGGTGTCTGCGGGCCTGCTGCTCGACGTAGGCGGGGTCGCGCCAGCGGGCCTTCTCGTCGCGCAGCTCGCGGACGCGTTCCCTGGCCTCGGCGGCCTGGCGCCGCTGGTCGTTGATCTCGGCGCGTTGCGAGACCCATTCGCGCATCGGGTAGGCGAGCGCGACGACCAGGGAGCAGACGACGAGGGCGAGCAGCGCGGCGCGGCCGGTGAGGCGGCTGCGGCGGGGGGCGCGCAGCCGTCTGTTCTGGGCGCGGTAGACCCGCGCGGCGGCCTCCTCGCCGAGTGCCCGCAGTCGGGTGGCGGTGGCCGTGGCGCTGCCGGAGAGTCCGGCGAAACGTGTCCTGGTGTCGGCTGGACGTTCCCGTCCCCGGTCGGCGGGCACATCGCCTCCTGTCGGTCGCTCCGGTCCGTGACGCCGCACGTCCCGGCACACGGTACGGGACCGTGGGCCGGGACGTGAACGTGACGGGCTGGCCTGGGCCGTGATCAGCCGTAAGCCGTCAGCCGCAAGCCGTCGAACGGCGGCGGTGTCAGCCGTTGAAGCGCGGGAAGGCGCTGCGGCCGGCGTAGACGGCGGCGTCGTCCAGGATCTCCTCGATGCGCAGGAGCTGGTTGTACTTGGCGACGCGCTCGGAGCGGGCGGGGGCGCCGGTCTTGATCTGGCCGCAGTTGGTGGCGACGGCCAGGTCGGCGATGGTGACGTCCTCGGTCTCGCCGGAGCGGTGGGACATCATGCACTTGAAGCCGTTGCGCTGGGCCAGCTCGACGGCGTCCAGGGTCTCGGTGAGGGAACCGATCTGGTTGACCTTCACGAGCAGCGCGTTGGCGGACTTCTCGTCGATGCCGCGCTGGAGGCGCTCGGGGTTGGTGACGAACAGGTCGTCACCGACGAGCTGGACCTTGTCGCCGAGCTCGGCGGTGATGGTCTTCCAGCCCTCCCAGTCGTCCTCGAAGAGCGGGTCCTCGATGGAGACCAGCGGGTAGGCGTCGACGAGCTCGCCGTAGTAGGCGGTCATCTCGGCGGCGGTGCGGGTCTTGCCCTCGAACTCGTAGACGCCGTCCTTGTAGAACTCGGAGGCGGCGACGTCCAGGGCGAGCGCGATGTCCTGGCCGGGGGTGTAGCCGGCCTTCTCGATGGCCTCCAGGATGAGGTCGAGGGCCTCGCGGTTGGAGCCCAGGTTGGGGGCGAAACCGCCCTCGTCGCCGAGGCCGGTGGACAGGCCGCGCTCCTTGAGGACGCCCTTGAGGGCATGGTAGGTCTCGGTTCCCCAGCGCAGCGCCTCGGAGAACGACTCGGCGCCGATCGGCGCGATCATGAACTCCTGGATGTCCACGTTGGAGTCGGCGTGCGAGCCGCCGTTGAGGATGTTCATCATCGGCACCGGCAGCAGGTGCGCGTTCGGGCCGCCCAGGTAGCGGAACAGCGGCAGGTCGGACGCCTCGGAGGCGGCGTGCGCCACGGCGAGGGACACGCCGAGGATCGCGTTGGCGCCGAGGGAGGACTTGTCGGCGGTGGCGTCCAGGTCGAACATCGCCTGGTCGATCAGCCGCTGCTCGGTGGCGTCGTAGCCGACGAGCTCCGGGCCGATCTGCTCGATCACGGCGAGCACGGCCTTCTCGACGCCCTTGCCGAGGTACCGGCCCTTGTCACCGTCACGGAGTTCGAGGGCCTCGAAGGCGCCGGTGGAGGCGCCGGACGGCACAGCGGCACGACCCGTGCTGCTGTCGTCGAGGCCGACCTCGACCTCGACCGTGGGGTTGCCTCGCGAGTCGAGGATCTCGCGGGCTACGACGACGTCGATGGACGGCACGAGGATCTCCTTCGTGTGTGTCTGGCTGTCGGCCGAAGCCTAACCGGCGCGGGGGCCGGGGCGCCGCTCCCGTCCGTGTCGTGGGCGCCGGCGGCCGGGTGGTGACGTTCTGGAGTCGGACAGGGGCGCAGGGTGTCCGGAGAACAGTGGCGGCTCCGCCTCCGACCGGGCCGGGTCGGAGGCGGAGCCGCCACGGGTCGCGCGGCGTACGCCGGTCAGCGCTTGTCGGTGGCGGTGGTGAGGCCGGCGAGGTCGAGGAGCTGCCCGGGGAGGATGCGGTCGGGGTTGGTGCCGACGGTCTCCTCGTTGTGCTCGTAGAGCGCGCTCCAGCCGCCTTCCACCGCGTGCCGGTCGGCGATCGTGGAGAGGGTGTCGCCCTCGGCCACGCGGTAGCCGGTCTGGTTGGTGGCGGCGCGGCGGACGCGGTCGACGTGGCGGCCCAGCCCCTCGCCGGCGCGGCCGGGCTCGGCGCGCTCGGCGCCCGGCCGGCCCTCGGCGGCGCGGCCGGCCTCGGCCGGGTCGGGCTGGCCGCGGTGGCGGCCGGCGCCGGGGGCGGTGGAGCGGTCGGCGCGCTGGTCCGGGGTGGCGGTGACGTCCGGGGCGGCCGGGTCCTCGTCGCGTCCGCCGCCCGGGGCCGGGGTGGCGCGGCGGTCGGCGGGCACCTCGTCACGGGAGTCGCCGTCGCGGGCGTCGGCGTCGCGGTCGGACGCGCCGCCTCCGGCGGTGTCGCCGTCCGGGCCGGTGGTTCCGCGGCCGGTCGGGTCGGGGGTCGCGTCGGGGG
>NZ_WMLF01000447.1 GCF_014156695.1 Streptomyces durbertensis
CTCCCATCCCCCACCCGCCAAGCCCTCACTTCACCTCGGTCGTTGGTGCTCAGCGCATGGCGTCCGGAAGGAGCGGACGACACCTCACGCACGTGGGTGGGAAAGTCGACCGGTACCCGGTACCTGCCCGGCACCCGGCTATGCGACCAGATCGTGCGCCACGGCAATGGCACCGGCGCGTGCTCCACGAGCGCCTCGGCCAGTAGCACGTCTCCTCTCGAGACAGCCGCGTGATGGAGGAAGGCCAGCCACTCACCGTGCGAGCAACTGTCCACCCCGTTGGTCGACAGGTGGTGCAGATCAGCCAGCACCGAGTCGGCCGGTACACCTCTGGGGAAGGCGGCGGGAAGCGGTTCCAGCATGGCCTTTGCCGAGCAGCCGGCCAGCACCGAAGGCTCTCTGGACACCTCGCCGTATCGGCCTACCCGAGCGGCGTGTGCCGGCAATGCCTCGGCGGCATAGCCGGCGAGCGCGGAAGCGTCATCCCGCCCTTCGCGAAGAAGCCCTTCGGCCAACGCCACGGTCAGTCGCTCGCCGTCCTCGCCATCCGTACTCCAACGGATGGCCTGGGCCTGCCATTCCCAGCAGAACCGCACGTGGTCGCGCGTTCGGTCGATCTCCAGCAGTCCGTCGGCCTTGGTGCCCAGCGCACGAAGTTCATCAGTGGCGGCGGGAAAGCCCGCGAGCCGGCAAAGCCCGCCCCACTCCTCGAAGGACACCGTCCGACGCTCTGCCGCGGCCAGCACCCGGACGACCTGGGTCTCGGTAGGCGACAGGTCCGTAAGCAGACCAGCTTCACTACGCCCCATCGCGCCGCTCCACCGGATGACGGGGGCGCGCAGCCCGGCCAGCAGGCCGACGGACGAGTCGATCTCGACCAGGAAGCGCACACCGGTCTTCCGCCAGGCGTTGGCCAACTGCACCAGCCCGCAGCCGAGCAGGCGCAACGGCTCACCCGAGGTGCGCACCGCGCCGGCCCACTGCGCGTTGGTCACGACCACAGTACGTGTCATGCCTGCCCGACGCAGCGCGGCGGAGTAGAAGCTCGCGCTGCGCTCGTGTGGATCGCACGGCACGCCCAACGCGTCGACCAACCGCCCGAAGAACTCCTCGGCAGTGCTGTCCGTGGCGTCGAGCAACAGCGTGTCCGAGCGCTCGGCGGCCCACTGCCTGAGCACCCGCGTCTTGCCGACCGCCAGTCCGCCATCCACACACAACAGACCGCCGTTGGGCACGTGCTCTGTCAGCCAACAATCCAGATAGCCAGTTACGTCCGACGAGGACTCAACCGTGCGCTCCCACATCAGCCCCAATTTCCTCTCCATGCCAGGGCGGCAGCCGCCTAGGCCAAGAGCCCGCCAATCGACTTCAACTTCACCCAGACCCTACCAAGCGCAACCATGTTCTCGGCGTGCGCCCCATCATTGAGCGCCTTCCTGGCCTCCTTGGGACCCGGCTGCTCCGGATCCATCTCTGCCTCCTTGCGGTATTCCGTCGCATAGAAGACATCAACGCCGGGTATTCGCTCCCTCAGAGTCTGCGAGCAATCAGCGAGACCCGCCCCGCGCCCACAGGGTTCTCTATCGGTGAAAAGACTGAGGGGCTGGTACTTGTCTCCGTCCGAGCGGCCTGCGTTCAGGTTGTCCAGATAGTCAAGAAGATGCGGCTCGGAATGCTTACCAACCACCTCCGCCGTACTATTGAATGACGAATCGACGACGAAGCTGACTTCCCCACTCATGGGATTGTAGACCTCGACTACTGCGTAGTTTCGCCCCGTGAAGTCAGGCCTGTGAGGACCAGATTCCCGGAGAGCTCCGGCAACCCCGGCTTTCCCGAAAGCCTCCTTGATCATCTTTTTCAGGTCATCATCTCTGCGACTACTCGAGGGCCATTGATTATTACTGTGAGCATCAACCGATGGCGAAACCTGGACAGTTGCACCCTTCGGCAGTGGATTACCTTCGCTATCCACACCGGCAGCACCCTCGGCATCCGAAGGCGCGTACGGATACGCGCGAGACTCCGGCATGACACCGACAGCATGCGCTGCGTGAAACGAATGACTGAGACGCGCCATCGCAGCCACAGCCGCACCTTGTTCGCCTGGATGCATGTCGGCAAAACCAGGGAGCTTGTCGATGAGATCTTGTCGGCGGAGAGAGGTAATAGATGGCGAGGCCCCGTCTACCTGCTTCGGTACCGTGGAGTTGAGTACCTCGGCCAGTGGACTCTGAGTTGCGGGCGGCTTGGGCGGTTCAGCCCACTGGCTGAGTTGCTGGTATACATGCCCCATATCCACCTGTCGAACCGGATTCGTCTGCCGAAGCTCCTGCTGGCTCTCCATCGGATACATGGAGTTATGTGTCGATTCAGATGTCTCCGCAGGGCCAAGGCGAGGATGATGTTCCTCCTTTCGATGTGGTTCGTTTATCGGGTGACCAGGGTCGACAGTACCCGTTTCGCTCTTTCCGGAACTACCCGCGTGAGGGGGAGCTGGGGAATCCGCGGAGACTGGGCCGGTCGCCCCAGCCGAATCTCGCGGATCAGAATCCGATGCTCCAGGGACGCCGCGGTTCTCAATGCCGACAAGTCCTTGCCTGTCCTCCGACCCACCGCCTTCGTTGATGGCTCGACCGCTGTCGGAATCCGACCTGCCGTCGCTTGCGGGCAAGGCAGCGCTGGATTCGAGCTGTTGCTGACGCTCTGTCGCGAACTCACGCATGGGGCTGTGCGCGTCCGGAGAATCCGGGCGGGTGGTGCGTGGGTCGCCAGGTGTAGTTCCGTTGGAAGGACGCGAGGTCTGATGGCTCCCCACATCACCTTGCTCATGAGGCGCTGAAGAGCGCTTGTTGCCCGCCTCACTGCTTGTGTAACCGTCTTGGTGGTGCTGTGTCTGCGAGCTGTCCGTGTCACCGCCCAGTGCACGAGAGGAACTCCGGTCTTGTCCGTTGCCGCCTTCAGATGGCTCCGAACTCGGACGAACAGGACCACGGTTGCGGGTACTCGGGGACGCCTCCTGGGGCGGGGGTGGCGTCGAGTCGGCCGAGCTTGGCTCGTTGTGTCCCTGTGCGGTGTCGGAGCGGTCGCCGTTCGGCTCGGGGCTGTCCGAGGCGTCGTCCTGAGGGGACGGTTGTGGCGTGTCAGTGGTGTCAGGGTCGGGGCCGGAGGGGTTCTGGGTGTTGTTGTCCTGCTGGTTGTTCTGTGAAGCGGCGTTAGGATCTACCGGGTTGCGGTCGGCGTCGAGGGTGAGGTGCCAGACTCCGACCGCCTGCGGGTGGATCGGGTTGGTGCTCACCTGGCCGGTCTGGCTGTCGACCCAGACGACACGGCCGTTGTGGTTCACGGCGTTGAAGGCGTGGCCGGCGCCGTTCGGCCAGCTCACGACGATGACGGAGGCGGAGCCGTGGCCGGCGTCGAGCAGCTCGCGTTCGATGTTGGCGTAGCCGGTGTCCCGATCGCCGTCGTAGCGGTAGTCGGTACCCGCCCACTCCTGGATGTTCTCGTTGGAACGCCGCTCGGGGCTGGTGATGTCGTAGTTGCCGTCCGGGAGCGCGTCGAGTGTGCGCGGTGCCGAGACCTGCGGGTTGCCGTACCAGGACTCCAGGAATGAACGGCTGCAGTCCGCACAGTTGTTGCCGCGACCCGGCACGGTGTGGCCGCCGTCGTTCTGGACCTGCGTCCAAGGTTGGGTGGGGTCCGGATGACGTTGCGGGGTCCCGTCGGGATCGCGCGGGATCAGGTTCTCGAGCCGCTGCTGGTCGTAGGGGTGTGGCCGCTCGAGACCTCGCGGGCCGCCTTCCATGTCGGCGCGCACATCGCTGAAGTCGCGGCCCGCGCCTGGGTCCGGCGGCGTGGGCGTCGGCTTCCTGTCGCCCTCCGCAGGCTGGTCGGCTTCCGGCGCCTCCTTGCGGGGCTCGTCGTCGCGGCGCGAGTCGTCCTCTCGGCGCGGCTCGTCGTCGCGGCGCGAGTCGTCCTCGCGGCGCGGCTCATCGTCCCGACGCGGCTCGTCGTCGCGGCGCGAGTCGTCCTCGCGGCGCGGCTCATCGTCCCGACGCAGCTCGTCGTCGCGGCGCGAGTCGTCCTCTCGGCGCGGCTCATCGTCCCGACGCAGCTCATCGTCGCGGCGCGAGTCGTCCTCGCGGCGCGGCTCATCGTCCCGACGCGGCTCATCGTCGCGGCGCGAGTCGTCCTCGCGGCGCGGCTCATCGTCCCGACGCAGCTCATCGTCGCGGCGCGAGTCGTCCTCTCGGCGCGGCTCATCGTCCCGACGCAGCTCATCGTCGCGGCGCGGGTTGTCCTCGCGGCGCGGGTCGTCGTCCCGGCGCGGCTCATCGTCGCGGCGCGGGTCGTCGTCCCGTCGCGGGTTGTCCTCGCGGCGCGGGTCGTCGTCCCGACGCAGCTCATC